>CABQCB010000008.1 GCA_902462475.1 uncultured Oscillibacter sp.
GGTTCTCTGCGACATCTTTTTCAACAAATTTCTTCATGGTAAGACCTCCTTGTTCAATTCTCCACCGAGGGAGAGAGTGTAAGTTCAAAAGTGGCGACCTGCTTGTTCCCACACAGAACAGCAAGGCCAAAACGCATCAGGGACTGCTCTCGCGCGCGAGGTAGTAAATCTTCCCGGCAGTCGCCCGATAAGGGATATAACTTGTAGCGAGAGAGCGGGCAGCCAAAGCACGAAATCCCTTGTGCCATCAAGATTTGCGCCATTTTCTGAAGGATAATTTCAATGTGCGATTTTGAAACGCTGGCGAGTTCATCTGAAACGATGACCTCATGCTCCAAAGCAGGGGCGTCAAGACCTGCACTATCCTCCTTCGGGAGCTCCAGGCGAATGTTAAGCGTCATAGCGACCTCCTCTTTATCTACCATCACATCCGAAATCTCGAACATGGTGGACAGATATTTTTGCAGATAGATTACGCTGCCATGCCGGCCTGGGAAGGACATGAGGGAGATGTAGTCCAGCGCGGCCAGCTTTTTCAGGATGCGGCCGACTGTCGCCCGGGACAGCCCCCAGCGGGCAGCCAGCTCCGTGTAGGTAACAAGGGGATTTCCGGTGCCGTTGCGGAAATAGACCACTGGCCCCAGGTCTGATCCCTGCACCTGATTGTCGTTGTAGACGGCGGATACCCACAGGTCCAGCACAATGTCCATCTCGGAGCAGCGGTCTGAACTGATGAGGTCGGTGGCAACGGAAACCGGCAGGAAGAAAAAGCCGGTGTCCTTCTGGCAGGGGGCATTGTACTCCAGGACCGTATTATGCCGCGCCCAGTCGCAGATCTTATAGCGGACTACATTCCCGCGGCCCAGTGTCTGAAAGAAAATAAGGTTCTGCTTCTGCAGCCGTTCCAGTACGGCCAGCGCCTGGCACTGGAACCGGGTACGGAACCATTGGGACAGCTCCTTGAGGGTGCAGACCCATTCGCCAGGGTAGACGGTATAGCTGATGCCGTCGATGCGGCGATATGAGGTGCGGAAGTTTGCGTAGCTGCAAAGTATCGTAAAATAAAAAAGGCCGGAGCCTCCGCTTACGCGAATGCTCCGGTCCTCCATCAGAAAGCGGACGAACTGCCGGTAGATCCGGCAGCGTGGGTAGTCCACCACCTGTTTAATTTGTAATTGATAGGTTGGCATTTGAATTCTCCATTCTGTATGCTATAATGTACTTGGCGGAATCGAGTGTTTTATCCAATTCACTTGATTCGCGCTAAGGAAGCTAAGGAAAAATACGAAAAACCCCAGTCACTCCCGGAATACCGAGGGACACATGACACTACATGCACCATTCGATAAATCCAGTAATGACGGGGGTTTTCGGCTATTACAGACGCTTTGGGATTCCTGCGGATAATAGGGGTCGTACTCCTCCTAAGCGGTAGGCCACCAGTTAGAATCTGGTCAGGGGTGCCAAAAAAGCCACTATAAACCGTTTTTATCCGGTTTATAGTGGCTTCATAATTTGCTCTCATCTTTTCTCACTTTGAACATTTTCCTCTATTTTGATAAACCTTCACAGTCATACAGGAACACTTACGGCAAATCCATATTCTATAACAAAAGTCAAGGAATTTTCATATAGAAAGCTTCAAAATTTACGCGCTCTAACAGCAAAACATATTGTTAACATCAAACCGCAATGGTATAATTTACTAAACCAAAGTTCATTTCGCTTCGACAAATTAGCAAATCATCCAAACACAATTATTTTTTATTGTACAACCGAATAAAAGGATGGTTAGTTATGAATCAACTTGGAAAAGTTTTTCTGTCCCATAAAAGTGAGGATAAGGATTTTGTCCGGTATGTTGCAGAGAAAATCGGAATTGATCGATGCCACTATGATGAATATACCTTTGAGGACGGAATGCAAACCCTGAACGAAATAATGTCCGCACTCGATGATACCGATCTTTTTGTCTTGTTCATTTCAGATAAGGCCCTGGATTCAGAATGGGTGGCGAGGGAACGATTGCAGGCCAAAAAACTCCTGGATCAGGGAAAAATCCGCCAAATTTACCCCATCATAATCGATCCAGATCCTCAAATCACCCATGCTGATGAACGCATTCCAGCCTGGATGCGGAATGAATATGTGATTCGGCGAATAACCAGCCCCAAAATTGCGGCGCAGAAAATCAAAGCCCGCCTACGGGAGCTGACATAGGAAATGTCCCCCGAATTAAAAGGCAGGCAAACATACTTTTTTGGCAGAAACCAGGAGATTGAAGAATTTGAACAGCGAAGATCCAATCTGGATAAAGCCGAGATGGTCTGCTGCGTTGCTTCCGGATTCGAGGGGATCGGCCGGAAACGTTTCATGGATCATTGCTTGAAAAAATCACATATTTTGCGTGAGGCCAGCTCGTACAATCTGATCCAAATGGAAATGCATGAAAGCATCGAAGATTTCATTCTGAAGCTTTCTGATTTAAGTTCCGGTCTGGATACGCCCGATACAGTCATGGCACTTAAAACCATGGAGGAGAAAGTCGAACGGGTTACTTCGCTGCTGAAATGTTTTCAAGACAGCCGGGAAGTTGTCTTTGTGGAAGATGTAGGCACTCTGATTACTCCTACGCAGGAAATGATCCCCTGGCTGAAAAGCGCTCTGGAGCATGTTCGCCCGCGGTTCGTTTTAGGTATATCCTCCAAATATCCCCTGCGACGCACCAAATGTGCTCCCAATGTATTTTCCATTCGCCTCAACGAGCTCAATAAAGGCGACCGGATCAATATGTTCCGAGAGTATTCAGAGCAATGCGGCCTTGATTTGGAGCGTGAAACATTACAGACGGTCTCCGATCTTCTGACGGGCTATCCTACGCAAATTTTCTGGGCTGTTACAGTGCTGAAGGAGTACAGTGATGCGGAAATCTCTTCCCATCTTTACGAAATCGTCGATTACGCCAACGATAAGGCTGCAACCGTTCTCAACCATTTTGATGGAAACGAAAAAGCAATCAACTTTTTGGCCTATCTTTCACGCTTTGAAATCTTATCCGCTGAAATGATCAGCAAAGCATTTCAAATCGATCCAGATCTGCAAAAGATTTACGAAGAGTTTCGTGCTCTTTCTATTTGCAACCTATATGGCAGCAATGGTGAAATCATCCGAGTCAGTGACGTAATCCGCGATTATGTCAATAGAATGAAACACGAGCTTGCTGAGCCATATCAAAAAATTATTGATGAGATGGTCTCCACCTCTCTGGATCAAAAATTTTATGAAGACTCTGATTTGGCGTCTTACTACGGGATAATCAAGGAAAAAATTATAAACGGCGCATCAACCAGTTCTGCGGCGATCCTCCCGTCTCTGTACATCAAGTCCATCGTCGAGTTTTACAATAACAGAAGTTATAAAAAATGCTGTGCACTATGCAAGCAGATCATCAATGACAAAGCGGATCAGGATTTTGAGCCCTCGCTGCGCCGGGTCCTGTACACATATTTTTGCCAGAGTCTGGCAAGGCAGCATAAAGACGAGTTCTTTGAATTTATAAATGCTCCTGTTCTATCTCCTGTTGACCGCCTCTATTTGCGGGGATTTTTCTACCGTATCAACGGAAACCCGCAAAAGTCCATCGAAAATCTGACAGAGGCATTGTACCGGGACGGCTCCAGGGCTCAGATCAAGCGTGAGCTGGTCAATGCATACATCCTGTCGGAAGATTATGACAGTGCCCTTCAATACAGCTGCACCAATTACGAAAATGATCCCCTAAACCCGTACCATGCACAGTCCTATTTCAGATGCCTTATCAATCAACAAAACGCAAGCGATTATAAGGACAAATTAAACTCGATCCTTTCTGTAATGGAAAATCTTCCTTCCAAAAAAGCCCATGACATGTATGTGCAGATGAAGGCGCTCTATACTGCCGAATTCGACGGAGAATTGAAGACGGCCTACGGAATGCTCGACCAAGCCATTCATGACGCAACCTCTTCCGTGGTATATCTGTTGATGACCAAATTTGATATTGCCTTCAAAGCAAAAGACCTTACCATGGCCGAAGATGTATACGCGCTCTTGGAACACGAAGTTCAAACCTATGATTATTTTAAAAATGCACTGACGATTCGCCACGCCCGCCTGCTGAAGCTGCAGAACAAGCCTGACAAGGAAATATCCCTTGAGCTAACAAAGCTAAAATACTTTTCTCCGTCTGCTGTAGAGCGGATTATCCAAAGCTGCACTGAATAACCACGGGTGGATTCGCCTTTGCGGTCCCTTGATGGCAGGCAATCTCCCAAAAAAGCATTTCAGCATATTGCGCTCCCATGCGGTCCGGTTGTTTGATATTCATGGCAGCGTCTTGTCGTAGGCGATCTTCTCGCCTCCTTGAAACACGATCACACCGCAGCGAGCAAAGCCGTTTTTCTCCAGCACATGCTGCATGCGCAGGTTGGGCGGCGCCGTATTGATGCGGATGCTCCGCACCCCTTTGGCCCGGCACAGCGTATCGATCAGCGCAAAGGCCTCCCCGGAAAAGCCTGTTCCCTGGAACCGCCGGGCAAACGCCATCCGGTGGATGACCGCGTAGGGCTCTGCCGTGTGCCACTGCCCCACAATAGAGTCATAGGCGGGCTCTCCGTCAAATCCCACGCTCACATATCCGGCGATTTCTCCGTCCGTCCGGATGAGGTAGCCATCTCCGGCACGGATATCCTTCCGGATCACATCCAAATCGGGATAATCCTTGGTCCACTGGACAAACCCCTGTTCCTGCTGAAACGCCCGGCCGTCCTCTATGATCCCATAGCACACCGCCGCATCTTCCATCCTGGCCAGTTCCAGCGTATTCATCCGCCGCGCCTCCTTATTCCTGTATCGTCCGCCGCTTCACGCCCCGGTCCCGGCACAGGGCCTCGATCCGGGAAAAGGCGGTGTCCGCCAGTCCCTGCCCCCGAAAGGCCCGGTCAAATGCTATCCGGCGGACCACCGTGTACGTCTCCTTTGTTTTCCACGCGCCGTCAATGGTATCACAGGCCGCCTCTCCTTCAAAGTCAATGCGCAGATACCCCGCTGTCCACACCGTCCACCTTGACCGCATAGCTCTTTTTGCACAGGATATCCGACCGGATCATTTTCTGCTCCTTCCGCCTGCGTCGCTTCCCTCAAAGGCACCTGCGCGCCCAGGACATCCGGCTGGAGCACACCATCGAGCTTTAGAGCATCCCCACCATCAAAAACCTGGTAAAAAGCGATGTGGGCATTTTTCCTGCCTGTATTTGCCGCGGCAGAGGAGCTTGCCTCCGGCGAACTGACGGAAATCCCCACCGCGCTTACAGGCACCACCATCTCCGCCGTTTGCGCCCACCACAAAAACAAGTGGCTCAGCCCGCTGATGGAGTGCTTCATCCGCCTGTGCCGGGAAGCAGCCCCATAAGCACACAAAAAAGACACGGCTTCCGCCGTGTCTTTCCTTTTACTGCGCCACTTCCACCGCAGCGCGGGCACGAGCCAGGTCTGCCGCATCAGGATGGCTGCGGGCCTGATCAAAGTTTTCCAGCATCGCCTGCCGGCGGGGACTTTCCTCCATGGCCTCATACCGCCGCCGGACGGCCTCCGGCATCTTTCCCTGGCACATAAAGCGCCCGATCTCCACCGCGCTCTGCGGCAGGTTCTTTGCCGCAGACGCCAGGATCTGATCGAAATACGACTGGGCGCCGCCAAAGCCCGCGGTGCCGAACAAAAACACCCGCTTGCCCTCCAGCGTGGACAAGAAGGCGGCACTGGCTCCATCGCAGGTGCCCTTATCCGTCCAAAAGCCCACATAGAGCGTATCTGCCTTCAGCGCCGCTGCGTCGGGCATGCCAAAATACACGCACCCATCGGTGCCCAGAGCCTCCCGGATGGTCTTTGCCAAAAGCTCTGTGTTGCCGGTTTTGCTGCTGAATACCACGGCGTAACTCATACTGCTGTCTTCCTTTCATAAATACAGTGGACGCCCTGGTGGGCCATCATGCCGCCCAGACACGCCTTGTTGCACCGCACACAGCGGTGGATCTCCTTCTCCCGGCCGGAAAAGACCTTCTCCGGCCACGCCGGGTCCGCAATGAGCTGGCGGCTCATGGCCGCGCAGTCGATCCGTCCGGCGGTGATCTGATCGGCGATGAACGCCGGGTCGCTGAGCCCGCCCACACCGCAGACGGGCAGTTTCGTCAGGGCACGGACCTGGTCGCAATACTTCAAAAAGCAGCCCTGGCCCTGAAAATACGGGTGATTGGCCGGCGGGATCGTATCCGTGAGGCTGCTGTGGTTGGCCAGCGTCACATGAAAGCTGGTGACGCCCGCCCGCTCCAGCAGCGGCACAAAGATGGGCAGTTCCGCCTCCACCACGCCGGCGTTGCCATAGTGGGGGTCCTCCTGGCGGACGGCCAGCTTATAATCGATGGGCAGGTCCGGCAGCCGGCGGCGGATGGCGCTTACCGCCTCCACCGCAAACCGCGCCCGATTCTCGGGGCTTCCTCCGTAGCAGTCCGTACGGAAATTATAGACCGTGGAGCTGAAGCTGCCGCACATCCGGTCCCCGTGGACCTGCACCATATCAAAGCCCGCCTTTTTCGCCAGCACCGCCGCCTCTCCAAATGAATCGGCGATGGCCGCCGCCTTCTGAGCGGGCATCCGGGTGATGTAAGGCCCCACCTCCTGGTTCAGAAGGGGCCGCAGCTCCTCCATGGTGATGCGCTTGGTCAAAACCCCCGGCACGTATTTCAGCATGGCCTTCACGTTGGAGTCCGACTGGTGCAGCTGGGCGCAGACCAGGCAGCCCTCCTCATGGATGGTCCGGGTGAGCCGGGCGTACCAGGCAAAGCCCTTTTTGGAATAGAGGGACGGCCCAAAGCCATGTTTGCCCACCGGCACATCGCCGATGATGATCATGGCGCAGCCGCCCGCCGCAATGGCCCGCAGCCGCTCCAGCTGCTCCTCCTGGGAAAGGCCCAGACTGGTGGGGGCAAAAATCACCCGGTTTTTCAGTTCCAGTCCCCCGTAATTCACAGGGGTATTCAAAATCTCATACATCAGGTCTTATTCGCTTCTTTCCGCTTGATTTTCCCCAAAAGATGCAGCAATTGCGCCTGTTCCTCCGGCGTCAGCGCCGCCAGGGCACTTTCATCCCAGTCGTAGAACACCTGGTGGCTGACGGCAAAGGCCTCCTGCCCCCGCTGACTCAGGGCCAGGTGATAGGCCCGTCCGTCCTTCTGCCGGGACAAAAAGCCATCCTCCTCCAGCCGTTTGATGCTGCGCTGGGAGTAGCCCCAGTCCAGCCCCAACGCCTCCGTCAGCTCCGCCTGGGTGCAGTCCGGGTGCCGCCCGACATACAATATCAAAAACAGCGCCCCGAAATTGAGTCCCAGTTCCTGGAGCCTGCCAGCCGTGTAGGCGGCAAAGCGCTTATAAAACACGGTGGCATAATAGGCAAATGTCTGCATCATCACGTTTCCCTCCGTCACTTGACTTTATCAAGTATAAACAGATAACTTGACAAAGTCAAGTGTTTTTGTGTTTTTTCACGCGGTTTTGCGTTGCCCCCGGTCCCCGGACATGGTATGATGGATTCGCTATAGAAGTTTTTTGCCTGAGCCGTGCAATAAAACGGCTTTTTGTTCCGTTAAAATGGTGAAACAGGAGGAACGCCATCATGTTTTTCATGACTGTGGCATCGCCCGCTCCCCAGGACGGCGCCTTGCTGGACCACTGCATCGCCCGCATCGCCGCCGGTGAACAGGAAGCAATGGGCGAGCTCTATCACAAGGTCCGGCCCGCGGTTTACGGCTTTGCCCTATCCATCCTAAAAAATGCCCATGACGCAGAGGACGTCCTGCAGGATACCCTTTTGCAGGTGTGGCAGGCGGCGGGGAGCTATCACTCCCACGGCAAAGCCATGGCCTGGCTCATGACCATCACCCGCAATCTCTCCTACGACCGGCTCCGCCAGCGGGCACGGACCGAGTCCCTGGGGGACGAGGACTGGCTGGAGCAGCTGGCGGACCGCCCCGCCGTCACCCATGAGGACCGGCTGACCCTGGCGGCGCTGCTGGAGGACCTGAACCCGGAGGAGCAGCAGATCGTCACGCTCCACGCCCTGACCGGCCTCAAGCACCGGGAGATCGCGGCACTTTTGGAGCTGCCCCTGGCCACGGTGTTATCCAAATACGCCCGGGCACTGAAAAAATTACAGCACGCATGGAAGGAGGCGACCTGACAATGGAGGAACAGCAGATGGAACAGCGGATCCGCACCGCTATGGAACACGCGGCACCGGACTGCCTGGATCAGGTCCTGGCCTCCTGTGCCGGAACGGAGCGAAAGGCCGTCGTTCCCTTCCCCGCCAAGCGGCCCAAACGGCGCTGGGCCTCCCTGGCCGTGGCCGCGGCACTGGCAGTCATGTGCTGCGGGGCCGGCGTACTGCGCTGGATGGGACTCAACACGGTGGACTCCATCGTGACGCTGGACGTGAACCCCAGCCTGGCCATGGAGGTCAGCGCCCGGGAAAAGGTCCTGGATGTGACCGCCCTCAACGACGACGCGGTGACCATTCTGGACGGTATGGACCTGCGGGGCACGGACCTGGACGTGGCGGTGAACGCCATCATCGGCTCCATGCTGCGCACCGGATACCTCAGCGACGTGCAAAACGCCATTCTGGTGTCCGTGGAAAACCAGGACGCCGCCCGTTCGGCCCAGCTCCAGCAGGAGATCACCGACGCCATCTCCGCCGTATTTTCCGACGACGCCCTGGAGCCGGCCGTGCTGTCCCAGAGCGTGACCGGTGACGAGGCCCTGGCCGCCCTGGCGGAGCAGTATGGCATCTCCCTGGGAAAGGCGGCCCTCATCCAGGAGGTCACCGCCCAGGACCCCACCTTGAAGCTTTCCGACCTGGCGCCGCTGTCTGTCAATGAGATCGCGCTCATTGCCCAGTCCCGCCAGCTCCAGTCCCAGTCCGTGACCCAGACCGGTGCCGCCAGCGACAAGTCCTGCATCGGGCAGGACGCGGCTTTGTCCATTGCTTTGACCCACGCGGGCCTCACCTCCGACCAGATCTATGAGCTGGAGGTGGAGCTGGACAGTGAGGACGGCACCATGGTCTACGAAATCGAATTTGAAGCCGCCGGCGAGGAGTACGAATACGACATCAACGCCCACTCGGGCCAGGTGGTCAAGTACAAGGTGCCCCGCCCCAAGGCCCAGTCTTCCGGTCAGGGCAGCGCTCAGAGCACCGCTTCCTCCGCGCAGGGCAGCGGGCAAAGCGCCTCTTCCGGTTCTCAAAGCAGCGGCACCGGGCAAACCACCTCCTCCGGCTCTCAAAGCAGCAATGCCGGGCAGGGCGGCAGCGACATTGGTCGGGATGCGGCCCTCTCCGCCGCGCTCCGCCACGCCGGCGTCTCCTCCTCCCAGATCATCAGGCAGGAGGTCTCCCGGGACCGGGACGACGGCATTTTGATCTATGAGATCGAATTTGAGATCGCTCAGTGCAAATATGAATATGAGATCCTGGCCGCCGACGGTACCGTCCTCAAGTCCGAGCAGGACTGGGAGGACGACGATCATGATGATGACGATTATGACGACCATGACGACCACGATGACGATGACGACTGAACCAAAAAAGGAAGGACGGGCAACGGCCCATCCTTCCTTTTTTCATGATTCCGTCTCTTCTCCGGCGGGAAGCTGGTTTTCCTCCCTGGCCTGGGCCAGATAGTCCGTCTCCTCCGTCTTTTTACTGGGCACGAAGCTCTGGGCCGGGGTACGCTTTTCCCCCTTGCTGCGGGCATAGAAAAAGCCCGTTACGGAGAATACCACCGCACCGATGAAGTTCACGAACAGATCCTTCATGGTGTCGATGATGCCGATGTCCAGATAGCCGCCCAGTCCCAGACTCTCCCCGTTGATGACCACGTCTTGGATATCCGGGATAGTCACCACCTTGTTGGTGCGGGTGGTGTCCAGCGCCACGGTATGGATGGCGTGGATGATGGTGTCCTTCTGCATATCCGTTCCCAAGAAGTAGTCCATGCCAAACTCAAAGAACTCCCACAAAACGCCGATGGTCATGGAAAAGCAGAAGGCCACCAGCGCCAGGAAAAGCGGCGAGAGGTCGAAGGTCAGCCGCTCATCGTCGTTGAGCAGCAGCACCATGGAAAAGCCCACCGCTGCCGCCAAAAAGCCGTTGAGCGTATGGAGCATGGTGTCCCAATTGTTGATCTTTACATAGAAGGCGTTCACCTCGCCCAGGATCTCCGCGGCAAAAATGAAGCACAGCACCGTGATCTCCAGCGCCGGCGGCAGCTCGATGCGCAGCTTGACCTGGATCCAGCTGGGCACATACAAAAGCAGGATGGTCAAAATGCAGAAGAACATACTCTCATAGTTGCGCATGACCGCCTGGCGCACCAGCACCACCAGCACCAGAAAACGCAGGGTGTAAAACACGAAAAACGAACTCTTGTGCTCCCGCAGCTCCTTGTTCATAGCCTGGCGGAAGCTGCGCTTTTCCCGCTGCTTTTTCAGCTTCTTCTCCCGTCTCGTCAGTTTCTTCAAGTTCTCCCTTCCTCCTTTGGATCAAACTGTTCAAAAATCACCAGTGCCCCCTCTGCCTCCGCCATCCGCAGATCCCGGGCAGAGCGGATGGTCCAGTAGGCCGAACGGACCCCCATCCGCCGGCACAGCCGCAGTGCCAGGCCCTTGCGGTCTTCCAGCCGGCAGGCCACAAAGTCCGGACGGACGGCGGCATTGCACAAAAGATTCGTCAGCACCAGACGCAAAAAGGGGTTCAGCCCCTCCGGGTGCTTCCAGAAATTCTGCGTAAGCTGTCCCCGCAGCAGCTCCGGCCGGTTTTTCCGCAGCCACAGCAGCACCCGCGGGTCAAAGCTCTCCAGGCAGTAGTCTATGCGGAATTTGTCCAGACACGTCACGGTCGCCTTCGTCAGCGCCGCGTAGTTGCCGCCGGCTGTTTTCAGCTCCACGATCAGCGGCGCGCGGTTTTCAAAGATCTCCAGCACCTGCTCCAAAAAGGGGATGCGCTCCTCTGTGCCGCACAGCCGGTAGCATGCCAGCTCTCCGGCCGTCAGCTCCTCCACCACGCCGTTTTTCCCGCATACCCGCAAAAGCTCTCCGTCATGCACCACCGCCAGGCGGCCGTCCGCCGTCAGGTGCACATCCAGCTCCGCGCCGTACCCCGCCTCCGCCGCCCGGCGAAAGGCGGCCAGGGAATTTTCCGGCGCGTCAGGCAAGGCATGCAGGCCCCGGTGGGCATAGCGCACGCCGGTCAGCCGCTCCCAGCCGGGGCCATGGTTCCGGCCATGCAGCAAAAACCACACCAGCACGCCCAGCGGCACCAGCACGCCGATCACCCGGGGCAGCAGGAATCCGCCCAAAAAGGGCAGCGCCACCACCCCCGCCACCGATATCCCGGCCAGCACCAGCGCCAAGACGGCGCTCAGCAGCAGGCGCGTCATGACCGTGCCTCCCGGATGCGCCGCAAAAGCTCCGCCATGTCCCGGCAGATCAGCGTGGGCGGCGTGGCACTGACGGCGGCATCCTGCGCCGTGGCCTCGCCGGTGAGCACCAGCACCGTGTCCACCCCGGCGTTGCGGCCGCAGGCGATGTCCGTATACAGCCGGTCGCCCACCATGAGCGTCTCCTCCGCCGTGCAGCCTGTCTGCTCCAGGGCAAGGCGGATCATGGTGGGATCGGGCTTGCCGATATACACCGGCTCACGGCCCACGGCGCTGATGATCAGCCGGCAGATGGCGCCGCAGTCCGGCATGAAGCCGTAGAGGGTGGGGCAGGCCAGGTCCGGGTTGGTGGCCAGAAAATCCGCGCCCCGGAACAAAAGGCGGCAGGCGTCCTCCACCTTTTGATAGCGAAGCTCCGTGTCAAAGCCCACCAGCACCGCCGCAACGTCTTCATCCGGCGTTTGCCGCACGTCGATGCCCGCCTGGCGCAGCTGGCCGCAGAAGGATTCCGTGCCCACCACATAATAGGCCTCGCCGGCCTTTCGCCGGGTGCGCAGATAGTAGATGGCAGCCTCCACGGCGGTGAGAAATTCCTCCCGCCGGGCCGGAACGCCCAGGCGGTGCATTTTCTCCAGCCCCGCCTCCACGCCCCGGGAGGAATTGTTGGTCAGATACCGCACATAAGCGCCGCTCTCCGCCGCCCAGCGGAAAAACGCTGCCGCGCCCGGCAGCAGCGTCTCCTCCAGGTATACCGTACCATCCAGATCCAGCAAAAACAGCCGTTTTTTCCCCAGTTCCATGGTGCGCCCTCCGTCTTGCATCAGTATCACTCACCATATCATAAAACCGCCCCGCTTGCAAGCGGGGCGGTTTTCCACACATATCGAAATCGGCAGCCGGCAAGGCAGTCAGCACGCGCCTCCCTTGCGGCTCAGGCGGATGCACTCCAGCGTGTAGGTCACCTGCATCACGCCCAGAATCACCAGTACCAGCACCATGGGCAAAAGCCCCGTGTCAAAGACCCGGTCCAGGAAAAACAGCGCCAGCCACAGCCCGAAGCACGCATAGGTAGCTGCCACGAACGCCTTGTGGGCCGCCTGGCCCATCTGGCGCTGCTCCGCCTCGTCGCAGCTGGCCATCCACTTTTTCTGGAAGTGCACATCATACACGCTGCCCCGCTTTTCCGGGTTGATGTGCCGCTCCAGATCCACGATCTTTTGCTGCAGCACCACCAAAACAGCGCAGGAGACCACCAGCTCCGCCACGCTGATCAGTCCCTCCATCCCCTCGGTATAGACCGCGCCCACAGACACGCAGGCAAAGTCCACCAGCACCGCCAGGGCCGACAGCAGCAGCGCCCAGCTGAGCAGTTCCTCCGCCCGGGAGATCTCGTCCTCGTCCTCGCCGTCCCAGCTGCGCCAGCGCCGTCTGGCAGAGCCATACAGCCACCAGCCGCCGCCCAGCAGCACCACGCTGCAAACGGGGATGCCCCACACGGCCAGCGCCCGCAGCACCCCGTCCATGGCTGCCGCGGCCCGCTCTCCCGTGCCCAGGTCCGCTGCCACGGAGCCCGCAAAGCCCACGAGGCCGCCGAATATGCCGCTCACCAGGATCAAAAGCAAAAAGCCCGGCAGCGCCTTTTTGTTTTCCTGCTTCACCCGGTCACGCATTCTCTTCATCCTCCTCATACGAAAAAAGTTCCTCTACGCTTACCCCGCAGATCTTGGCCAGCTTCAGCGCCAGTGTCACCGACGGGGAGTAGTCCCCCCGCTCGATCTGGCTGATGGTCTGGCGGGACACCCCCGCCAGGGCCCCCATCTGCTGCTGGTTGACCCCGAGCCTTGCCCGGTGCTCTTTCAGCCTGTTGTAAAGCGGCATGGCCCTGCGCCTCCTATCTGACAACTATATCCGTCAAATTGACAACTTTCCTTGTCATCATTAGCATAGCATTGACAACTATCCTTGTCAATACATCTTGCAAATTTTCTTCGTTGACACCTCTGCGCCGCCCGGCTATACTTTCCCCATAGAAATTTATCCGCGCAGGAGGAACGCCTATGAAAAAGCCTGTCATTGCCGTCACGCCCCTTTGGGATGACCGTCTGGAAAGCATCTGGATGCTGCCCGGCTATCTGGACGGTCTGCGCGCAGCAGGTGCCCTGCCGCTGACGGTGCCGCTGGAGGCGGACGAGGACGACGCCCGGCAGATCTTCAGCCTGTGCGACGGGCTGCTGCTCACCGGCGGCCACGATGTGGACCCGGCCCTGTACGGCCAGGCTCCGGAGCCCTTCTGTGCCCCGCCCTGCCCCCGGCGGGATGCGCTGGAGCGTGCGCTATTTGACCTGTTCCGCCAGGGCGGCAAGCCCATTCTGGGCATCTGCCGGGGCTTGCAGCTCATCAATGCGCTTCTGGGCGGCACCCTCTACCAGGACCTGCCCGCCCAAAACCCCGGCGCCCTGCCCCACGTGATGCAGCCCCCCTATGACCGCTCCGTCCACACCGTGGCTCTGACGGAGGGCGGCATGCTCTCGGCCATCACCGGCCGGCGTACTCTGGGCGTCAACAGCTACCACCACCAGGGCATCCGGCGTCTTGCGCCCTCGCTGACGGCGGAGGCCCACGCCCCGGACGGTCTGGTGGAGGCCGTCTCCTGCCCTACCCATCCTTTCTTACTGGCTGTCCAGTGGCACCCGGAGTTCAGCTTCCGGACGGACGAGGCCAGCCGGGCCATTTTCCGCGCCTTCACAGAACACTGCATGCAATAAAAAGCACCCCGCCGGACCTTTTGCCCGGCGGGGTGTTCTTTTTTACTTCTAAGTCCCCGGCGCTCCCGGGTCGTCCCGCCACTTGTGGACGGGCACGTGTCGCTGGCCCAGCCGGGTCTTTACGTAGTCCCGGAACAGGGCGTAGAGCACGGAGCAAAGGGGAATGAACAGCAGCATGCCCACAATGCCCATGAGCTTGCCGCCCAGCGTCACCGCCGCCAGCACCCAGATGGAGGGCAGACCCACGGAGGAGCCTACCACATGGGGATAGATCAGATTCCCCTCCACCTGCTGGAGCACCAAAAACAGCACCACGAACCCCAGCGCCTTCCAGGGATCGGCAATGGCGATCAGCAGCGCACCCACGGCGCAGCCGATGAAGGCGCCCACAATGGGGATCAGCGCCGTCAGGGCGATGAGCACGCCCACCAGCAATGCGTAGGGCATGCGGAAAATGGTCATGGACACCACGAACAGCGTGCCCAGGATGCATGCCTCCAGACACTGGCCTGAAAGGAAGCTGGAGAAGGTCCGGGAGGACAGGCGCAGGATCTCCAGCGTCCGGTCCGCCCGCCGCTCGGGCAGCAGCGCGTAGAGCACCTGGCGGCCCTGGCGGCCCAGCTTTTCCTTTTGCAGCAGGATGTAAAAGGAGAAGATCAGGGCAATGACAAAGGTGCTCACGCCGCTGACCACACCGCCGATGACCATGCTGCCGGAGGAGACGATGCCTCCGCCCCAGGTTTGCAGCAGCTCCGCCGCCTTTTGGGTGATGTTCTTCCAGTCCTCCATGTTCCAGTCCGCCAGCAGGGATTCCAGCGCCGGCAGATACTGCTCCAGACGGGACACCTGCTCCCACAGCCGCTCCGCCGCCGCAGGCACCTGGGCCGCCAGGGAGCGCACCGCCTCGGCAATGCCGGGGCCGATGACACTGGAGGCCAGCACCAGCACCCCGATGACCGCCAGAAGCGTGATGAGCAGGGCCAGAGGACGCCGCCCCTTCTTGACCCGCCTTCCGGGACGCACGGGGAATAAGCGCCGCTCAATGGCCCGCATGGGCACATTGAGGACGAACGCCATGGCGCCGCCCAGCAAAAACGGCGCCAGGATCCCAAGCAGCCAGCCCACAGCCATGGCCACGGCCGGCAGATTTTGCAGGAGACTGTAAAACGCGATGCCGCCGCAGACCACCAGCAGCAATCCCCGCAGATTCTCTTTTTTCCACTCCATGTTTTATCCTTGTTCGATCCTTTCCGCCTGGCCACGTACCGGAACTTACGCCCGATACCGCCGGGCCGCCTCCAGATATCCCTGCGCGGAGACGCGGTTGCTCTCGATCTCCTCCTCCGTCAGCGGACGCACCACCTTGGCGGGGCTGCCCAGGATCATCACACCGTCGGGGGCATCCATCTTGCCGGTGACCAGCGCGCCGGCACCCACGATGCAGTTGCTGCCGATGCGGGCGCCGTTCAAAATGACGGCCCCCATGCCCACCAGGGTGTTGTCCCCCACGGTGCAGCCGTGGACGATGGCGCCGTGGCCGATGGTGCAGCCCCGGCCCACGGTGGTCTCCTCATGGAGCACGGCGCAGTCCTGGATGTTGGTCTCGTCGCCCACCACGATGGCGCCATCATCGCCCCGCAGCACAGCGTTATACCAGATGTTGACCTCACGCCCCAGCGTCACATCGCCGGACACCCGGACGCCCTCCGCCAGCAGCACGCTTTCATCATACTGTTTTTTCTCATAGGCCATGGGATCGTTCCTCTCTTTCTATTCTCAGATATCCGGCGCAAAGTTGCCGTCCACAAAAATGGGGACCTGGCGGCCATCCTGGGTGGTGCCCACGATGGAAAGATCCGGTGTGCCCACCATAAAGTCCACATGGGTGATGGAGTCGTTGAGGCCCCGGGCCTTCAGCTCCTCCTTGGTCATGTCCCGGCCGCCCTCGATGCAGGGGTATGCCTCGCCGAAAGCCAGATGGCAGGCGGCGTTCTCATCGAAGAGGGTGTTGTAATACAGGATCTTCTGGTTGGAGATGGGGCTGTCGTAGGGCACCAGGGCCACCTCGCCGAAGTACCGGGCGCCCTCGTCCAGGGAGATGGCCGCCAGCAGGGAGTCCTCCCCCTTTTCTGCGTGGGCCTCCACGATCTTGCCCTCTTTGACCACAAAATGGAACTTGTCGATGATGTTGCCGTCGTTCACCAGAGGCATGGCGGAATACACCACACCGTCGATGCCGGTTTTCAGCGGAGCAGTGTAGATCTCCTCCGTGGGGATGTTGGCGATGAAGGTCTGTCCCTTGGGCGTCACGTCGTTGCCGGCCTCCCAGACGTGTCCCTGGGGCAGGCGGATAGTCAGGTCCGTGCCCAGAGAGTTGGTGTAGTGCAGCGACGCCAGGCGCAGGCTGTTGAGCTTTTCCACACGGCGGTGGAGGGTGTCCAGGTGAGACTGCCACTTTTCCACGCACTTGCCGTCCCCGCTGATGCGCACGGCGGCGAAGATGGCGTCCCACAGCCGGTCCACCGCGTCCGACGCACCGGGGAACACGCGCCCTGCCCAGCTGGGGATGGGGATGGAGGCGATGCACCAGGGGAAGCCGCTGGCCATCTGCAGCCGGTCAAAGTCCTTGAGGGCCTTGCCGGAGGCCTGCTGGGACTTGACGATCCGCTGGGGGTCCACCCCCTTGAGGTTCTCCGGGTCCGTGGCGGAGATGGCCAGGTACGCCGCGCCGGCCTTGGCATAGTCGTTGAAAAACCGCTCCCGCCAGACGGGCACCGTCTCAAACACGTCCTCCGCCGCCTGCAGGTACTTCATGCGGCTCATGGCGTCGTCGTGCCAGTTCATGACCACCTCCCGGCAGCCGATGGCATAGGCCTCCGCGGCACACAGCCGGGCAAAGTAAGCGCACTCCACCGGGCAGGAGATGATGAGATCCTGTCCCTTCTGTACATTCAGGCCCACCCGCACCAAAAGCCGGGCGTATTCTTGGAGCTTTTCTTCCATCAAAGTAATTCATCCTTTCCAGGTCTTTTCCTTAATATGTGCTATTCTAGTGCATCTTACCAGCAAAGTAAAGGGGATTTGCGTTTTGGCCGGCAGGGCGGTATAATAACGTCCCATCAACGCAACAGAAAGGAAGGCTCCCATGAAACGCACCCGCAAACGTTCCAACCCGCTCCTGCCCCTGCTGGCATTGTGTGCCGCCCTGGGCATCGGGGTATTCCGCGTCTATCTTGCCCCTGCCGCCGACTCCCCCGCCGTCTCGCTGGAGGATGTGCCCGCCTACAGCAGCACGCCCTATGTGGAGCTGGACGGCAACGTCCCCGCCTTCACGGACGAGGATCTGACCACCACCGCCTTTGAGTCTTACAGTCCCCTGGACGCCCTGGGCCGCTGCGGCACGGCGTATGCCTGCGTGGGCCTGGAGACCATGCCCACGGAGGACCGGGGCTCCATCGGCCAGGTGAAGCCCTCCGGCTGGCAGACCGTCAAGTACGACTGTGTGGACGGCAAGTACCTCTACAACCGCTGCCACCTGATCGGCTATCAGCTCACCGGGGAAAACGCCAACGAGGAAAATCTCATCACCGGCACCCGCTATCTGAACGTGGACGGCATGCTGCCCTTTGAGGACGAGGTGGCCGACTACGTCCAGGAGACCGGCAATCACGTGCTCTACCGGGTGACGCCCATCTTCCAGGGCGACGAGCTGGTGGCCCGGGGCGTGCAGATGGAGGCCCTTTCCGTGGAGGACGAGGGCCAGGGCGTCAGCTTCAACGTGTATGTCTATAACGTCCAGCCGGGGGTGGTCATCGACTACGCCACCGGCGAGAGCCAGCTGGGCGATCCCACCGCCGCCGAGG
>CABQCB010000009.1 GCA_902462475.1 uncultured Oscillibacter sp.
CACCACGACCACAGCGATCAGCCGCTTTTTTCCCTTCTTTCCCCCCAGGGACAGCTTCTTTTTCTTTTTCGGCTCCTGGGCCGCGTCCACACGGCCCGTTTCCTCCATCAATTGTTCTTTTTCCATGGTCATTCTCCTTTTTTCTCAAAAACAGCAGACCCCTTGTCCAGGGCCATGCCCCGTCTGCACAGTTCCAGCAGTGCGGCAAGCCGCTCCCGCCCGGAGGCGCCATCGTCTCCGGCAGCCCCCCGCAGCAGCAGCGGTCCCGTCACGGAGAGCACCAGCGCCAGAATGTCCTCCAGGTCCTCACTGCGGCGCAGATCCAGCCGGTCCACCGCCACCACGTCGCCCAGGGCGTCCAACACCCGCTGGCGGGTGAAAAGCCCCAGCAGCATGTTCTGCTGCAAGCCGCTGTTGCAGGCGATGATGGTAGTCACCGTTCCCATCTGGCCCACCTGCTGCTCCTGGCGGCGGCTCTGGACATAGTCATAGAGCCGCAGCATCCCTTCAAACAGGTCTCCGCCGCAGCGCAGGATGCTCTCCCGCACCACCAGCAGCAGCTGGTCCACATAGCCCTCCATCACATAGCGGAACAGATCCTCCTTGTCCGCGAAGTACATGTAAAAGCTCCCTCTGGGGATCCCCGCGTCCTTGATGATCTGGTTGATGGACGCCTCGCTGAACGGCCGCCGGGAAAATTCCCGGGTGGCCGCCGTCAGCAGCCGCTCCTGCTTTTCCGGCGCCAGGCGGAAAAATGTTGCGCTGGGCATCAGCCTCTCTCCTCTCTATACGAAATTGCCTCCGCCGTTTCTTCATCGTTTTACGCCTTCCCCCCGGAGGAAGGTCAAGAAAAATCTACGCGGCGGGCAAAAGAAATATGACAACCTGTCACATATCATAGATGACAGGTTGTCATATTGCAAGGGCCCTTTGAAATTTTTACAAAAAGTTCACATTCATGCCGTGCCGTCCGGTCCGCTTCTCCGGCCCAGCCCCTTCTCCTCCAGCCACTGGAAGATCATCCCGGCAATCTGGTCGTTGTTGTCGTCCATCATCAGCATATGGGAATTTCCCAGAATGCCCATCTCCGGCAGACTCATCCAGGTGTAATCCGTTCCTTCCAGAGAGCGGCGCAGCATAGGCAGGTTCTCCCGGAAGGACTGCACCCACGCATGGACCGGTTCAAATGCCTCGCTCATGAAATCCCCCAGAACGAACAGGTGGGGGATATGGCGCGTGGCGGCATAAACGGGTCCCTCCGCCGGAATGCCCGCAGGCTCCACCAGGATCAACGCCTTGACAAACTCCGGGAACCTCGCCGCCGCTTCCTGCGCAAAAATGCAGCCCTGGCTGTGGGCCAGCAGGATCACGCCGTCTGTCGTCTGCTGCATCCGGCGAAGATACTGCTCATAAGCCTCCATGGTCCACCCATCCGATGTGATCCAGCGGGGGACCCCCTGCATCATCAGCTGATCGTAGTACGCAGTGGGAAAGCGATTGCCCGCATAGGGCACGGGATACTCCGGCCCCATCTTCAGATTCAGCCACCGGGCCTCAAAGGTATGGAACACCGGGGGCGTTGCGTTCACCTCCGGGAACTTGGCCCAGCTGGAGCGGCCCCGCTCCACCGCGTCGGAGATGTATACGTCGAAGCCGGCCCGGAGGAACAGTGTGTCCCACCCCTCCCGTCCATCCGGTGTGGTCTCCCAGGTGACGCCGGTCAATCCGCCTCCGTGCCACATCAGCACCGGATAGGGCGCCTTGGGGTCATCCAGCAGGGTGTACTGCACATACATCTGCTTGACCCAGTGGGTGCCGTTGGGATCACTGTGGAACAAAAACTGCCCATTATAGGGGTAGTCCTCCACGGGCGCGTTCTCCAGCCGGATCTTCTCGCCGCCTACATGAAAGCTCCCTCGTTTTACAACCCGAATCACATTATCCATGTCGATCTCCTACTTACAAAATGGTGATGCACAGCACGCCCGCTGCGACGATGCCCACAGTGACCGCCAAAAGCACCAAAACGCCCTTGGAAAGCGCCCACTTCTGGCCGTTGCCGGCAAAGATGTCCGTTCCCAGCATAATGGCCGACTGGCCGGAGCCGGAGGGAAGCAGGCAGGCGGTCAGCGTGCCGATGCCGATGATGGGCGGGAACACAGACACATTCACGCCCTGCTGATACAGTGTGACAGAAAGCGGCGCCAGCGCCGTGAGGAACAAAATGGCCGTGGCCGAATTGGAGAAGAACTGCGTGACAAAGCACCCCAGCACCGCCACGATGGCAATGATCACCGCCGGAGACATGCCGCCGAACAGATTTTCAAAAATGGACAGCAGCCAGGCGGAAACGCCGGATTCCTCCGCCGACAGTGCGCCGCCCAGCGCCAGCACCGCGCCCACGCCGAAGATGATGCCCCAGTTGGTGCCGTTTTTGAACACCTCGTTGATCTCGCAGATGGGCTCTCCGTCCACCGGGATCAGGCACAGCAGACACACGACAAACGCCATGGCAAAATACTGGCCCACGCCGTTGAGCAAGTCATACACCCCATTGCCCTGGGGCATGATCTGGAGGATGAAGGGGTAGAAGAACGTGAGGATGATGCTCACCAGCACGATGACCTGCTGCTTGGTCATGTGCTTGAACTCCTCCGTCTGCAGAAGAGACACATCCAGGCTTTTGAGCTTGCTCATATCAAAGCGGAACACGAACCGGGCCAGCAGCATCAGCAGCACCAGGCTCAGCACCGAGATCACCACCGCGGTGATGGTCCAGGTGGTTCCGCTGACCGCAGTGCCCACCGTGGTCAGCTGGGCGTCAAAAATGCTGTTATACAGCACGGCGTAAGGCTTGAAAGGATACATGATCTCCGTAACGCCGGACAGCGCCACCACAGACAGCAGCAGGAAGCGGACCCAGTCGTCCGTCTTTTCAATGCCGGACACCTCGCACACCGCTCCCAGGATCGCAATGGTCAGAAGAATGATGCCGAACGATCCGATGACCGAGCCGATCACCACGATGCCTACCAAAAACACCGCCGTAAACAGATACGGCCGTCCGTTGACCATTTTGCGGGAGAGCATCCAGCGGACCAAAAAATCACCGGTCTTGGACTTTTGAAAAATGTACACCAAAATGAAAATGAAGATCATCAGCACGGTGATGGTGTTGCCCAGCGTGGCCGAAACCAGCGTAGCCGGCGTGAAGTAGCCCGGCAGCAGGCAGCCCACCATGGCCATGGCCGAGGGCAGCAGAAGGCCTCCGCACAATACGCACAGCCAGATCCATCCCACCATGATGCAGATGTACTGAACGCCCATGCGGCTGACCGTGGACCAGGTCGGAACAAAATTTCCCAGAACAAAAATGAACAGCAGCGCAAGGATACTCTGGATCGTTTTGGATGCGTTTTTTCCTTTCATATTTATTCTCCACTCTTTCTTCAGAATTGAACGCCAACGCTCCCGGGTACAGTTTCGGTAGGAATGTAAAAATAACCTCCATTTCATTTTGTATTGCTTAAAAAATTTTCTTATTTTTTTAAGTATACTGAAATTATATAGCTATCTAATTAAATTATCCATTGAATTTTCCTATAAATTTTTTCTCCGCCCTTCGGCGAATTTGCCGGAACCGGCTCTGTCCAGCCGCATTGACAACCGCACGCCGGAACAGTATAATGAAAAATCGTGAAGGACCGGAAAAATCACCCAAAAAAGGCTGTGAGGAAAGTCATGACACTCGGCGAAAATCTGCGTGCCATCCGAAAAAAACGCGGTTACACGCTGCAATACGTGGCAGAAAAGACCGGCTACTCTGCCAGTCTGATCAGTCAGGTGGAGCGGAATCTGGTCAATCCCTCCATTGCCACACTGAAAAATATCTCCAAAGTGCTGGATATGCCCCTGTTCGCCATCTTTGACGAGGATAAATTTGAAGAGGTCTTTTCCCAGGAGTGCGTGGTGCGCAGGGAACAGCGGGTGCTCATCGGCACCGGAGACTACGGCTCCACCTTCTCGCTCATCAACCCCTACCGCCAGCGGAAGATGGACATTATCCTGATCGAGGCGGAGCCGGGCGGCATGAGCGGTACGGAGTTCCACACCCACCCGGGCGAGGAGTGCGAGTTTGTGATCCAGGGCACCATGGAGGTGGAGTGGAACAACAGCATTTACACCCTGCACGAAGGGGACTCCATTTACATCGACAGCTCCATCCCCCACCGGTGGCGCAATCCCTCCTCTGAAAAGCTCGTGGTGCTTTGTTCCCTGACCCCCGCAAAATTCTGAATACCGGCTGTACATAAAAAGGAGCGATCCCCTGTGGGATCGCTCCTTTTCTATGGTTCTATCTTCCGTGTTGGGCGTCGCCGTGCCGTCACACCGGCACATCCCAGCCCTCTGGCAGCAGCAGCCGCAGCTCATAGGGCGAGTTGCACGGATCGTACAAGCTGGCAAGATACTCGCAGGCCAGCACCAGTGTCGGGCGCAGGCCGTGGCGCGCGCAGTAGCGAATGAGAGGCTCCACGCTCCAATCCTCCGAGAGGATCTTGGCCCGGCAGCAAAGATACCGCCCCGCCGGGGCCGTGAACAGGTACGGCGAGTCCACGGGCGGCCGCTCCCGGACGCAGACCGTGGAGGCCGTGGGATACATGCGGTTTTCCATGAGCCGGTCAAAATCCAGGATGTAGCCGTAGGGGTTGAGGATCTGGCACGAGCGCAGGGGCTCGGACACGGAGATCCGCCGCAGCTCCAGGTCCATGGCGTACATGGAGTCATCTCCCTGGCAGGGGACCCGGATCATGTGCATCTGCGGCAGCTGGCGGATCTCCAGGCTGCCGTCCACCTCCAGGCTCCGGGAGTACTCCATGAACTCGGAAAGCCAGTCCACGTCCTGCCGCTTTTCCCGCAGCAGCCGTTCTTCCTCGTCCAGCTTCTTTTTCTCCGCCTCCAGAAATTCCGCCAGGCGGTTCAGGTCTTTTCCCTGAAACAGCTCCTTGAGCTCTTTGAGGGACATGCCCACGCTTTTGAACCGCTTGATTTTGTCGATGAAGGAAAACTGACTGTATACATAGTATCGGTAACCGGTCTCGGGATCGATGTAGCGGGGCTTGAGCAGCCCGATCTCATCGTAATGCCGCAGACTCTTGATAGACACATCGTTCAGCTTGGCCGTCTCCCCAATGGAATACAGGTCATCCATAGGTACTCCCCCAATATCTGTTAAATTGCACAAAATTTTTTGCCGATTTTTGGAGTTGACTCTGCCGCAGGGGGATGGTTTAGAGTAGCCCTCGGACAAAGGAGCGCCCGGAAGCCCGCGGCTCCCTGAGATGCGCTCTGTCAGCTCGCATGCGGTTTTTTACATTATAGAGGAGGTTGATCCTTATGTCAAAAGAATCCCTGGAGGGCCTGGCACTGGACACGCTGATGGTCCACGGCGGCCACCATCCCGATCCCACCACCCGGGCTTTGGCCATGCCCATTTACCAGACCGCCACCTACGGCTTTGACACGGTGGACGACATGAACAGCTCCTGGGACCGCACCGGCCTGGTGTACACCCGGGAGGGCAGCCCCACCGTCTACGCTCTGGAGGAAAAGCTGGCGCTGCTGGAGGGCGGCGAGGCCGCGCTTTGCACCGGCTCCGGCATGGGCGCCATCTGCTCCACGCTGCTGTCCGTGCTCAAGCGGGGCGACCACCTGCTCTGCTCCGAGGAGGTCTTTTCCCACACGGGCGTGTTCGTCCGGGAATTTCTGGAGCAGAAGATGGGCGTGGACGTCAGCTGCGCCAACTTCCGGGACGTGGAGAGCGTCATGCAGAACATCCGCGCCAACACCGCCGTGCTCTACACGGAGACGCCCTCCAACCCCTCTTTGGGCCTGGTAAACATCCGGGAAGTGGCCCGCATCGCCAAGGACAACGACTGCCTGTTCATCGTGGACAGCACCTTTGCTCCCCCGCCCATCCAGCGGGCCCTGGATGAGGGTGCGGACCTGGTGATCCACAGCCTCACCAAGTACATCAACGGCCACGGCGACACCCTGGGCGGCGTGGTCATCGGCCCCAAGGCCATCATCGAGAACATCCACTTCCCCGGCATGCCCTGCTTCACCGGCGCGTGCCTGTCCCCCTTCAACGCCTGGCTCATCATGCGGGGCATGATGACGCTGGACATGCGGGTGCGCAAGCACTGCGAAAACGCCCTGGCGGTGGCCCAGTTCCTGGAAGCGCACCCCCTGGTGGACCTGGTCAACTACCCGGCCCTGCCCAGCCATCCCCAGCACGCCCTCTGCCAGACCCAGATGCACGGCATGGGCGGCGGTATCGTCTCCTTCTGGCTGAAAAAGAACATCGGCGGCATGAGCCCGGAGGAGGCCAACAAAAAGCTCCTGGACGCCACTCGCCTCATGACCATCGCCACCTCCCTGGGCGAGGGCTGCACCCTCATCCAGATCGAGCACAGCGGCATGATCCGCATCGCCGTGGGTCTGGAAAACAAGGAGGACCTGCTGCGCGACCTCACCCAGGCCTTCGACGCCCTGACCCGGTAAGCTGCCGCAAAAGAGAAAGGAAGAGACCACATGGAAAAGAAATTTGACTGGAAAAAATACCTCATCATCTTTATCATCGCCAGCGGTACCACGGTGATGTACAGCCTGCCCTATCTGAAATCCACCTTCTATGATCCCATGCGCGCTGCCCTGGGTCTGGATCACCAGCAGCTGGGCAACCTCATCAGCATGTACGGCATCCTGGCCACTATCCTCTACTTCCCCGGCGGCTTCCTGGCCGACAAGTTCTCCGCCAAAAAGCTGCTGTCCTTCTCTCTGATCTCCTCCGGCGCCCTGGGACTGTACTTTGCCACGTTCCCCTCCTACGCCATGCTGCTGTTCATTTTCGCAGCGTGGGGCGTGACCACCATTCTCACGTTCTGGGCCGCCTCCATGAAGGTCATCCGCATGCTGGGCGACAAGTCCGAGCAGGGCAAGCTCTTCGGCTTCAACGAAGGCCTGTCCGGCATCGCCGGCGTGGTGGTCTCCTTTGTAGGTCTGTACCTCTTTGAGACGTTCACCGACGTGACCGTGGGCTTCAAATATGTGGTGTGGCTGTACTCCGGTCTTTCCATCCTGTGCGGCGTGGTGCTGTTCTTCCTCATCAAGGAAAAGGAAGTGGAGGGCGTGGACAAGGTCTCCTTCCGTGAGATCGCCAGCGCGGTGAAGATGCCCAAAGCCTGGCTCATCGGCGGCATCATCTTCTCCACTTACATGGTCTTCTCCTCTCTGACCTACCTCAACCCCTACCTCAGCGACGTGTTCCACATCTCCTCCGCCCTGGTGGGCACCCTGGCCATTCTGCGCACCTACGCCATCAAGATGGGTGCCTCTCCCCTGGCCGGCATCATCGTGGACAAGGCTGGCTCCTCCATCAAGGTGCTGATGGTGGGCTTCGTGGGCGTGGCCATTTGTGAGGGCGCCTATCTGCTGCTGCCCCGTACTCCCTCCCTGCTGTACCTGGCCGTGGCGCTGATGCTTCTTCTGAGCGTGCTGCTCTTCGGCTTCCGCGGCATCTACTTCGCCACTGTGGCCGAGTCCAACATTCCCGTGGAAAAGACCGGCGCCGTCATCGGCCTGGCCTCCTTCGTGGGCTTCTGCCCGGACGCCTTCTTCTACACCATGGTGGGCGGCTGGCTGGACAAGGGCGTGGGCGGCTACACCAAGCTCTTTGCCCTGTGCCTGGCCTGCTCCATCCTGGGTCTGGTCTGCTGCGCGGCGCTGCGCAAGCTCAACGCCAAGACTGCCGCCGCGGCGTGACCGGCGCCCTTGCCGGAAACGGCAGAGTTTGTTATCATTGGATCCGTGCGGAGGCAGCTTACCGCTGCCTCCGCATGATACCGCGCAGGAGGGAATGACTATGAATATCGCGGATATCTTGGGCGTGGCAGCGATTTTTGTTATCATCGGCTATGTGGGCTACCGCTCCTCCAGAGAGGTGCAGTGCGTGGATGACTTCACCCTGGCGGGCAGCCGCCTGGGCCGCATTCAGGCGGGCTTTTCCATGGCCGCCACGGAATTCGGCGGCAGCAGCCTTATCGGTGCCATGGCCTACTGCTACACCATCGGCATTGCCGGCGCCTGGTGGGACTGGGCGGCCGTGCCGGCCCTGGTGCTGCTGGGCGTGTTCTTCGCCGGAAAGATCAAGCTGCCCCACATGGTCACCGTGACGGAGTTCTTTGAGCGGCGCTATAACCGTCCCACCCGCACCCTGGCCACCATCATGCACCTGCTGGCCATCGTCACCCAGCTGTCCACCCAGTTCATGGTGGGCGCCGTGGCGCTCAACGGCGTGCTGGGCGTGCCCAAGACCCTGGGGCTTTTGCTGAGCGTCACCTTCGTGGTACTCTACACCATGGGCGGCGGCCTCATCGCCGTGGTAAATACGGACGTGGTGCAGTTTATCATCATCGTGGCCTCCATCGCCGTGGCATTGCCCATTGCCCTTTCCAATGCCGGCGGATTTGCGGGATTGTCCGCGGCACTGCCGGATGGCTTCCTGTCTCTTGGCAACATCGACGCGGCCACAGTGATCTCCTGGTGCCTGTTCTGCTTTTTCACCTACGCCACCAACCAGCACTATATCCAGCGGGTCCTGGCAGCCAAGGACGCTGCCACAGCCCGCTTTGCCTTCGTCTTTACCGGCGCCTCCTACTTCGTCTACGGCCTGGCGGTGGCACTGCTTGGCGTTTGTATCGTGGTGCTGCTGCCTGGCATCTCCGATCCCAACATGGGCTACGCCCTGCTCATTGAGTCCTACATGCCCGCCGGCGTGGCCGGACTGATCCTGGGCGGTATCTTCGCCGCCTCCATGTCCACGGCGGACTCCATGCTGCTGGCCGCCTCCACGTTGTTCGTCAACGACATCTATGACCCCTTCTTCCGCCGCCAAAAGGACAGTGAGGCCGGTGCCCTGCGCACCATCCGGGTGGTGACCGTGGTGATCTGCGTATTGTCCCTGTCCGTCTCCATGCTGATGGACAACATCATCAACATCATGTATCTGGGCGGATTGTTCTACTCCACCGCCGTGTTCTTCCCCCTGGTAATCGGCCTGGTGTGGAAGCGTGCCACCGCACCCGCCGCCTTCCTCTCCATGCTGTGTGCCGTGGCGGTGGGTCTCATTTCCGAGTTTTTCCTGGTTGGTAAGGCCCCCGGCATCCTGGGCCTTCCCTCCAACGTGATGGCGGCAGCCACCAGCCTGGTGGTCTTTATGGCTGTCACCGCCCTGACCAAAGCCCCTCCGGCGGAAAAGACCGCGTTTTTAACCAAGACATAACCTTCTTACCAGCTTACCCCTGTAAAAAGCGGAAAGGGCCGGGAGCGAAACCTGCTCCCGGCCCTTTCCGCCGCTCTCACACAGCGGCAAACCGCCGGACATTGTAAATACAGATCAAAATGATAACGCACAAAAGCGCGGAAAACAGCCGGTCCGTCTGCCCTGCGGACAGATGCCGGTTGACGCGGCTGCCCAGAAGGCCGCCCAGCACGCCCGCCGGCACCATGGCCAGCAGGTACGCCCACGGAAATTCCGGCACCGTCCCCTGGAGCACGGAGGTCACAAAGCTGGACGCCTGGGAGAACATGATAATGTACAGGGAGTTTGCCGCCGCCTTCTTTGTATCCATGGAAAAGGCAAAATACAGCACCGCCAGATTGATAGGGCCGCCGCCGATGCCGAGAAATGCCGACAGCACGCCCATTCCTCCTCCGATGGCCACGCAGGCGGCAGCGTTCCGCACCCGGAACGAGGGAACACGCCGGCGCAGCCAGGCGCTGTATACCAGCGTCAGCAGCGTTACCAGCGCCAGCACTGCCGACTGTACCATGCCCACGAAGGCATCCGCTCCGGCTGCGCTCTTTACCAGATGGAACGCCCAGTTCCCCACGATGCCGCCTGCCACGGCCCCCAGGGCCAGCAGGCTTCCCGTGCGCAGCTCCACCTGACGCTGTCCCCGCTGCCGGACAACGGAGATCACCGACATGGAGAGCACCGTCAGCCCCGAGAGGAAGCTGATGGCGCTGACGCTCATCACGCCCATGGCATCCAGCACCGGCTTGATGATCACACCCCCGCCGATGCCGCAGATCCCGCCCACCGCCGACGCGGCCAGGCAGACCAGAAAAATCAACCCCAACACAATCCATCGTCCTTCCCGTCAAAATGCGTCGTTCTTTTGCAAAGCCCTCCGCCGTCTGGCGGAGGGCTTTGTCCTTTGTCCTGTGCCGCGATCACAGACCCTTGGCGTACTTCACCGCCGCCTGTGCAATGATCTCATTGGGGTCGATCAGCGGGACCGGGAACGTCTCCCCCTCCAGGATCAGGGGGATCTCCGTGCAGCCCATGACCAGCGCCTGGGCGCCCTGGTCCATCAGCCACGCTGCCACAGCCTTGGCCTCGGCCACGCACTTTTCCGTGCGGCCGTTGTATTTGAAGCCATAGTCGTGGTCAAAGATGGCCGCCTGCATCCGCTCCTGCACGTCCGCGGGGACCGGCAGCACCTGGATGCCGAACTTGTCGCAGGATTTTTCGTATACACCTGCCTGCATGGCCGCCGTGGTGGCCATGACGCCCAGCTTTTTCACGCCGGGCACCTGCCGCTGGGTCTCCTTGACCGCCTCGTCGATGATATGCAGGAAGGGGACGGGTACCTGGGCCGCCACGTCATCATAGAAGTAGTGGGCCGTGTTGGCGCCGATGATGATCACATCCGCTCCGGCACGCACCAGATTGTTGGCGGTTTCCACCATAGCGGGCACCGGGCTCTCTCCGCCGTGGAGGATGGCGTCCTGGCGGCTGGGCATTTTGGGATTGCTGTCCATGATGATGTGCAGATGGTCCGTATCACACTTGGCGTGGGTAGCCTGGGTAATGCGCAAAAACAGATCCGCGCCGGCCTCCGGGCCCATGCCGCCCATGATGCCGATGACTTTTTCCTTGCTCATGCGTGCTCCTTTCTCCGCTTACATGTCAGCGGTCTTGCCGCTTTTTTGCAGTCTGCGCTCCTCGCTGGCAGACACCACGGCCGCCACGACCACGGAGCCCACGCAGTTGACGGTGGTAATGCCCATATCCATCACGCTGAAAATACCGGTCAGCAGCGCCACGAACTCGATGGGCATGCCCATGGTCTGCAGGAAGATGGTAGTGGCAACGATGATGCCGCCGGGGATGCCCGGGCTGCCCAGGGTCATGAGCACGCCGGTGAGGATGGCCACCGCCATGGTGCCGATGCTCATATCCATTCCCACGACTTCCGCCACGAAAATGGCCACCACGCCGTACCAAAGGCCGTTGCCGTCCATGTTCATATTGGCGCCCAGGGGGATGGTCAGGTCAGAAACCTCCTTGCGCAGGTGCAGTCCCTCCTCACACGTACGCATGGACACGGGCATCGTGGCCGCCGTGGAGCAGGTGGAAAAGCTGGTGGTCCACACCGGCGCAATGGTCTTCCAGAAGGTGAAGGGGTTTTTCCGGGTGCCGATGGCATAGAGTCCGCCGTAGACCACGAAGGCGTGGATGGCCAGGCCCACATAGATGGTCAGGATGAACTTGCCCAGAGGGCCCAGCACATCGGTGCCGTACTTGCCGGTGGTGTTGGCCATCAGGCAGAACACGCCCACCGGAGTGAACTTCATGACCAGGCGCAAAAAGCTCATGATGTAGCGGGAGATGAGGCCGAAGCCGTCCAGCAGCTTGGTCTGGTCCTCCTCTTTCATGAACATGATGCCGATACCGGAGATGATGGCAAAGGAGATGATGTGCAGCATCGTGCCCTCCGCCATGGAGCCAATGATGTTGGTGCCGAAGAAGTTCAGGAAAATGTCCGCCACCGTGGGAGCGGTCTGCTCGGCCACCTCGCCCATCTCCGTCATCTCAAAGCCGAAGCCGGGATTGATGACCAGGGCCGTGACCAGGCCCACCGTCGCCGCCAGGATCGTGGTACCCAGGAAGATCACGATCAGCTTGACGCCGATGCGCCCCAGGCGCTTCACGTCGCCCATGCCGGCCACCGCCAAAACGATGTTGCAGAAGATCAGCGGGACCACGCAGCAGCGCAGCAGTCTGAGGAAGATCGTTCCGATAAACTCGATGCACTGGATCTGAGGACCGACCAGCATGCCGCACACCGCGCCCAGGATCAGACCCAGCAGGACCTTTGTTGCAAAGCCCAATTTCTTAACCTTCGCCATTTTTTCTCCTCCTGTTATTAAAAAAATCGATCTATATTTAAACAGAGCCTTTGGATGAAAGCCCTAGAATTTTCAATTTTCTTGTAAAATTTTCCAATTTTGGGTATAAGAAATAGACCGACCACATTTTGTGCTCGAAAAAAAATCTATATTAAAATTTTCGTTCGCCGCTTATTCGTCCAGCGGGATGTTGACTTTGCTGCTGCCGATGGATATCTGACGGGTCACGGCGTTGTAGTCCACGGAGATGGAAAAGTGGTTTCCATTGAAGCAGCGGCGGTTGAACATCACGCGCTGCCCCTTGCAGTAGGCCACGATATCAAATCGCATGCCCACAATGTCCTTTTTAAATACGATCAGCTGTACCCGGTCGTCCTCCAGGCCCAGCTCCTGCTTGTCCTCTGTGCTCAGCAGCACCGGCTGCGCGGTGATGTGGTAAGCGTCAAAACGGGTCTCGTTGATCTGCTCCAGGTAATCATACACGGAGATCTTGTTCAGATTCTGCTTGAGGATCTCCCCTGCCCAGTCCAGCCGGATGTAATTTTCTTCAATGGCCACCGGGCGGTTGCGCACGTAGCGCACGCGCTTGATCTTGCAGAAATCCTGTCCGGTCTCCTCGAAATAGCCGGAAATATCTTTTTCCAGCTTTCCCACACTGGCAGACAAAACACGGGAATACACCTCCGCGCCCGCCTCGGCAACCTGCCGGGACAAGCTGGGTTCCGAAAAAATGTTGTGCCCCTCGTTCTGGTAAATAACGAATGTGCCCTTTCCCTTTTTTCGTTCGATCAGTCCCTCCTGCACCAGTCCGTCCATGGCCTGCTTGACCGTGGCCCGGCTCAGCTTCAGCGTTTCGCAAAGCTGCAGCTCAGGCGGAAGCTCCTTTCCATATTCCCACTTCCCGGACAAAATATTGTCCCGGATCTGCTCCCGCAGCTGATAATACAGAGGGACCGGGCTATTGTGATTGATACGGATCTTGTTCACCTTCTCTCTAATGGCCGAATGTTCAAATGACCGGTCATTTGATAATTTTATTATACATGACTTTTCCATGGTTGCAATTGCCTAATATTACAAGATTTTTCTGCTTTTTATGATAATCTGCTCAAAAATATAGACTCTTTTCGTCTTGCTCCATGCGGATTGTCCGTTCAGCAAAACAAAATTTTACTTCCCGCACCAGACAATCTTTCGCGTAAAAAAGCAGGCTTCGAGAGAGATTTCCTCCCGAATCCTGCTTTTCTTCTATATTTTGTACCTCGGCTGCTCTCCGCAATGCACCTGCCAGCGCAGCCAGTCATAGGCGGGGATGAACGCCATACAAAGCACCCACCAGGCCGCCGCAAACTGCGGGCACACCTGTCCCCACAGGTTCCATGGCAGGGCGCTGTAATCCCACACACCCAGCCCCAGCCATACGTTCAGCACCAGCCCTGCTGCCAGTTCCGCCATAGTCACCAGCGCCGCACAGGCTGCCGCCTGAAGCCACAGCGGCATCTCCCAAGGCAGTTCTGCGCCGCAGCGCTCTACCGGCACACACAGGAAAATGGCCAGCACCAGCATGGTCCAGGAGATGCGCTCCGGCTCTCCCAGCGCCGTCTTATACAGGACCTCCAGTAAAAAATACGCCGTGCCGCCCCAGGTCCAAAGCAGCATGCTCAGCACCCATCCTCCGCCTGGGCCGCACCGGCGCGGCGGCCGGCTCCCTCTGCCCGACGCGCTTCCCTGTTTCACCCCATCGCCTCCCGGGTCTGCAATTCCCTTTACCATATGCGCCGCGGTGGGCAAATACGCCTTCTTTGTCCCCCAGCTTTGCATAAAGACAGGACGGAACGCAGCTGCGTCCCGTCCTGCCTTGTTCACACGCCTATCCGTTTTTTCGCTGACGGTCATAGCGGTACAGCAGCACCGCAAAGCGGCGGGCCGTCAGGGGCTGGTCCAGCAGCAGATCCCCTGCACTGTTCCCCTTCAGGATCCCCGCCTTGGTGATCCACTCCACGGCCTGCTCCGTCTCGCTGCTCTCCGCGTATCCGCCCCAGCCCTCCACGGGCTTGGGCGTGCCGGAGCGGTTATCCCAGCGGGCCCGCCCGGCGCGTACATCCACATGGGTAAACGTGGGATAGACGCCGATCCCGCCGGACGCGGGCTGTAAAAACTCCGCGTACTGCGCCACCTCCAGCGGTGAAATGCCCGCAATGGCGATGTCCGCCGCCATGCCCAGCATGTGCTGGCTTTTTGCTGCACCACCGACTTTCTGATTGTAGGACTCCGTGCGGTATCCGCTGCAGATCTCCATAGATCTTTTGAAGTGATCCCGGATCTTTTGGAGGAGCGTGACCAGCTCCTCTGAGATCAAGATCACATCAGAGCCGTCGCGGCAGGCAAACTCCTCCACCTTCAAATTCGGCGTGAGCGCCTTGCCGCCGTCCGCCTTGCGAGAATAGGTCCTTACCCCCATGGTGCTTCGCTCCCTTCTCTCCGCCCAATTCCAGGGCAGTGTATGGCGGCGGGAAACTGCGCTTTCCCGCCTGCCCATCCTATTCCCGCACTTCCCAGGCCGTTCCCCGCCCGGTCGCGCATCACGGTAGGCCGCATTTTATCCCCACCAGCAAAGCCTTGGGGCAAAAGAAAAAACCTCGGAACCATTGCAGTTCCGAGGTTTTTCATCTGGCAGCGGGTGAAGGATTCGAACAGGCTCAAAATTCCGAAAATACGCTGTAATATCAATGTGTTTTCATCGATATTAGCATTTTTGTTAGCAATATGTGCTACCATCTTGGCAAACTGTGCATAAACATTACTACTAAGCCAATCAAAGTCTTCCCCCGATAGAAAATTTTAAAAACTCTTCTTTCTCCTTATTGAATCCGTTACGATTATATTTCAAATACAACTTTAGTGGGTCCAATACTTCTTTATACGCCGAGGCAACAAAGCCTGTTTCCCCATTATAAAGATACTCCATTTTTACTGCACGCTGATTTAATTTTAATACATCGTCTGCGGATTCAACCTTTGCATACAGAAGATTGTTTTGTTCAACTAAGCCAATCGGATATGTATTAGGAATAAGCAAAAGCGCGGCGATTGGAGATATTGGTGCTACTATTGTTTTCTTTCCACAGCTTTCAACATAATAAAAGCAACTTCTAGGTACTACAAATTGGCATGTGCTTTTATTTATTAAAACGGTAAATTTATAATCAGACAAATAATCATCTATGGCTCCAGTATTTAGCAATCCGCTCATTATTACTGTTCTCTGTATCTCTTTAGCCTCTTCTAGTGATAAACCAGTTTTTTCACGAATTATGTCAAGTGCCATATCACTCCTTGTCAAAGAGGCCTTTATATAGGTCTTAGCCGTTTTTACATCATCCTGTGAAATTTTAATAGAGTCACTTTCCCCATTTGCAAATTTTAGGATTTCTGCATTCAACTTTGCTATAGGTCCTTCTACTAATCGGCTAAGTTCCTGTTCCAATACGTCTGGATATCTGCCTCTTTCAATACCCAGTTTTTTTGGTGCAGCGCATCTAATCTCTCCCGTTTTAAAAGAAAGATAATATACCGTTTGATTATTCTTCTGATCCGGATTGCAAAAACGCTTGGATATTCCCTTTGGAAGCTGAATATGTGAATTTACCATTTCACTTCACCTTACGAATTTGATAAATTCATTATACAGTTTACTTTTTCTTTATTCAAACATCTTTGCAGAATACCTTTCAATATTTACAATTATTTTTATACCAGGTTGGCCCATTTAGCCAAACGGTAAATAACTAACATTAGTTGATGTCTTGTTACTGCATCACCCAGATTCATGGCTCCGTCGGCATACCCTTCCATAATACCAGCAGACTGTGCCCATGTTACCGCCTGCTCCAGTTCGACGTCCACAGCGGGCTCCTGGGGCGTCTCAGGCACCCAGGGGATGCCCAGGTAATCCGTGATGCCCCGGGCCTCCGCCTCGGCCACAGACGCCCTCCAGGCGTCCGATCTGAGGTTTTTGACGTCGTTTTCATTGGTGTGGAAGGCGTGTTCGATGAGCACCGCCGGAGCCACCGTGTGCTTGAGGACGTACAGTGACGGGTCATAGACGATCGATCTCGAGCGCACCGCCGTTCCCGTCTCCCGTACCCGGGCCAGGATCGCCTGGGCCGCCTGCTCCCGCTCGCCGCCGGCGCCGTAGACATATGCGCTCCAGCCCCGTGCGCTGGACCAGCCGCTGCCGCCCGCTGCGTTGGAGTGCAAGGACACAAACAGATTCAGGCCCTGGATCTTGTTGGCCACGGCGCACCGCTCCGCCAGAGACACCGCCGCCCCGTCCGGCCGGGTTTCCACCACCGCCACGCCGCAGCGGCGCAGGTGGGCGCCGATCCGCTTTGCCATATCCAAGCAGAACTCGTGCTCGTAATAGGTCCCGTCCGGGCTCTTATTGGCCAGGTTGGAGGCATCATGCCCCGCGTCCAGCACCAAGGTCTTTCCGGCGCCGTCGGTGTCCGAATCGGACACATCCTTGAGGTGGACCACGATGTAAAACGGCATCACCCGGTCCGGATCGCAGGCAAAGCCGGAGCCGTCCTTATTCTGGTAGCATGTGCTGCCGCCGCCGTCCAGCATGACGGCCGCGGCCCAACCGGCAGCCGTCAGCACGTCCCGCAGCTCCTCCGGCGTGTAGGCCACCTCCGTGGCGATGTAAGCAAATCTGCCCTCCTTGGCCCCGATGGCCTGCCGGGGCCTGGAGCCGCCCATGTCCGCGCCGTAGTTGAGATCATCCACCGGCACGCCGTCCACGATCAGATGGACGCACTCGATGTGGTTGCTCTTGTCGCTGGGCAGCTTGGCCATAGCGTAGTCCTGGGCGTCGCTGCTCCAGGCCATGCCGTAGGTGGTATAGTCCGGGGCGCAGTAGGTGACGCCGTCCGCCCGCAGATGGCAGCAGGCCTGGTAGCTGCTCAGATAGATAGGTCCGCCCAGGGCGAAGCTGCCGCCGGTCTCTGCGAGGATCTTGTCCATATCCCGCTGGGGATAGCGTTTGGTATTGTGATAGATCTGGATGCGCTGGATCTTGTCCAGCGCGATGGTTTCCGCATACTGCATATGATACCTCCCAATGAAAGGGCGGCAGGCAGGATCACCCCCGCCTGCCGCCGGCAGCTTAGTTGTCCCGAACCCGGATAGCGCTGACGCAGTAGCCCAGCTCGTCATAGGTGAAGTCGTAGTCGCCGCGCCGAACGGTGCGGCCGGCAAAGTCCTCACGCCGGGACATGTCGGGCACACCCTTGGCCCGCTCGGGCTGGGGCTGCTCCACATGGCCCTCCGCCATTTCCGCCTCAGTCCAGCCAGCAGTCACATTTTTCTTCTCGTCCATACTATGTACTCCCTTCAAGATGTTTTATCCTCACCGTCTGTGACGGATGTAGGCTTATCGTTGGTATCTTCGCCTACCAGCTTGTCCCCTGCGGTGTCGATGGCCGCCTGGCTGATCTCCAGGATCTTAGTGAGCCACGCAGGCACCGGTGCGCCCAGGTTGACTGCGTGCTCCAGGAGACTCCCCAGCTCCCCGATGACGTACCACACGATCACCAGCGGCCCCAGCAGCACGGAGTAGTCAAACGGCAGGTCGATCCCGGGGATGTTGGCGATCACGGTGGCAATCAGCCAATCAGCCACCAGGGCGATGCATACCACCAGGATCATGCCGCCCTTGTGCCAAGCTCCCTCTCTCATTTTGGCGCTGGACCATCGGCCGTCCTTGGCTGCTGCGGCGCTGCCGATGAGCCAGTCGGCCAGCATGAGCAGCACCCAGGCCAC
>CABQCB010000010.1 GCA_902462475.1 uncultured Oscillibacter sp.
CCCGCCGGTCCGGACAACATTCTGGTAGCCGCGCACAGCTACGATGCCTTCGGCCGTACACTGGCTTCTTACTCTTTTCAGAAGCTCCGCTATCTCCATATTCTGGGAACCATGCGTCCCTGAGTTCATGATTTGTTCATGAATTCAGGTCGGAATTGGATTATGATGGGCGCAACCAAGCAAAGGAGGTTCGCCCATGAAAAAGCTGCTTTCTCTCGCACTTTCCGCATCGCTGCTGGCCGCAGCCGCAGCACCTGCCGGCGCCGCCTATCAAGACGTTCCGTCTGACAGCGCCCTGGCCGGCGAGGTGCAAAAGGCCGTGGACTATGGTCTGATGAACGGCTACAGCGAAGAGGACTTCGGATATGCCGATCCCATGACCCGGGCACAGTTTGTAACCGTGCTGAGCCGGATGCTGGGCTGGACGGAGGATGGCACCGGAAGTACGATTCTTCCCGCCCAGATGGCCCTGCCGGCGAATCTCTCGTCCACATACCAAAGTGCCATCGCCTCCGCCGTGGCCCATGGCGCGGTGGACTCGGATGTACCGTTCCGGTCCAATGACGCCATTACCCGCCTGGAGATGGCGGAACTGCTGGTGCGGGGCCTTGGTCTGGGCGGCGCGGCCAAGCTGTCCCAAAGCGCCGCGCTGCCTTTTACCGACGTAACGGAAGGGCAGGGGTATATCAGCGTGGCCTATGCCATCGGCATGACCAAGGGAACGTCTGACACCACATTTTCTCCTGACGCCACCGCTACTCGGGCCCAGGCTGCCGCCATGCTGGTGCGGATCTATGAAAAGCTCGGCCGGGAAACCGACTGGGTGCATGGCTTTTACGCCATCTCCTCTTACAGCCAGCTCAGCTATGCCCAGGATATGGACGCCGTCAGCGCCGGTTGGAGCCACATGGTCTGGGACGGAACTTCCGCTTCGCTGGAAACTACCACTGCGGGCGGAAACGCATACTATGTCCCGGACGGCTATGAAAGCGTCACCAACTCTCTGGACGCAAGCGGCACCCCTCTGAACCTGAGCGTATTCATGGAGGGAAGCAGTCTGCGGCAAATGCTGGCCTCCGAAGCGGGACGGCAGGAGGCTGTTGCAGCCATCGCCGCAGAGTTGACCACTTCCTACGAAGCCATCGGCAAGAATCCCTACGCAGGCGTCACCATTGATTTCGAGGGTCTGCGGGCAGCGGACCGGGACAACTTTACCGACTTCCTGGATCAGCTGTCCGAAGCCTTGGATAGTCTGGATTCCCGTGACCTCTCCCTGTATGTATGCGTGCAGCCCGCTCTCGCCACCGGCAGCTACTATGACGGCTATGATTACCGGGCCATCGGGGATCTGGCAGATAAGGTCATTTTGATGGCTTACGATTACGATGCCCTTGATTTGTCCGGCTACGAGGGGACCACTTATCATCAAACCGCGTGTCCCGCGCCCATCGATCAGGTATTCTACTCTCTGATGGCCATCACCGATGCAGATTCCGGCGTGCAGGACCGTTCCAAGGTCGTTCTGGGCTTCAGCTGCAAGAACGTGGCCTGGCAGATCGATGAGAGCGGAAAGCTCGTCTCCGGGACGCCGGTCTATCCTTCCAACGATACCGTATCCAAGCGGCTCCAGCAGTCTGATACGGTCCTTGGCTGCTCTGAAACCTACCAGCATTCCTATGCTGTCTACACTACGGAAGACGGCAGCCGGTACTTCCTGTGGTATCAGAACGCGGACACGCTGCAAAAGGCCATGGAGGCCGCCGCACTGCTGGATGTGTCCGGTGTCTCTGTATGGCGTCTCGGCTCCATGCCTATGTACTCTGCGTGGAACTGGAGCTGCCTGCTGTAAACAGCAAATAAAAGCACCGCCTGCGGGCGGTGCTTTTTCGTTTACAAATTTTTTAAAAAATTTAAGAATCTAAAAACACCTTCCAGCCGTCTCAAAGATATGGCAAGAAGCATCTGCAAACAGGGAGGTACTCCATGGAATTTCAAATGCACACCACCTATGACCGCCCCGCAATGTCCGCCATGGCGCGGGCTGTACGCAAAACAGTCAATCGAAAACGCACCCGGCTCATCCATATCTGGATCTATGCGGTCCTGCTTCTGGGTATTTTGTGCGCCATTCCCCTGAACGGCACATTGACCTCCTCCAATATCGTCTGTGCCCTTGTGGCTTTCTTCATGCTGGCAGTGCGGATCCTGGAGGACTTTTTGGACGGCTGGATCGCATATCGCTATATTCTGCCCGGTACCGAGCAGGTGGACGCGACATTTACAGCAGAGCGCTACTGTACCAGATCCCAGATCAGCACCACGAAATGGAGTTATGAAACCGTCGCGGCGATTGCAGAGTCTCCCAGATACTTTATCTTAATTCTAAGCCAGAAATACGCTCAAATCTACGATAAATCCACTCTGACCGGTGGAAACTACGAACAATTCCGGGCACTTTTAGAGACTGCTACCGGGAAATCGATCCTGCCTATGAAACGATGACATTCCGTTGCTCATAACCGACAGGGAAGGGGAGAAGGGACCGCCAAAAGACGGTCCCTTCTTGTTTTTTCAATCTTTTTTCTGCTTTTTTTCACGGAATGTACGGGACAGGGGATTCGCCTTCGCGGCCACACGCAGGGCCTCGTTATCGATGTGCGTATAGATCTCCGTGGTGTTGAGATGGTCATGTCCCAAAACTTCCTGGACCGCACGCACATCCACGCCGTTTTGCAGCATCAGCGTCGCTGCCGTGTGGCGGAGCTTATGAGAGGAATATTGCCGGCTGTCCAGTCCGGCTTCACCCAAGCGCTTTTTGACCATCGCATGGACTGTGGAACGGCTGATCCGCTCATTCTGCGAAGACAGAAACAGCGCGTTTTCATCCCGGCCCCGAATGGGACGTCGTACTGCCAGATACTGCTGCAGCGCGCTTTGGCACGCCTCATTCAAGTAGATGATCCGCACCTTGTTGCCTTTGCCCAGCACCCGCAGCGCATCGCCCTGGACATCCTGCAGATTCAGCCCTACCAACTCTGAGATCCGCAACCCGCAGTTGAGAAACAGCGTCAGGATACAGTAATCCCGCTCCTGATTTTTCCCGTCCACAGATCCCAGAAGCTGGATGCTTTCTTCCAGTGTAAGATACTTGGGCAGCGTCTTTTTCAGCTTGGGGGAATCGATATCTTTGACAGGATTTTCACGAAGTAGGTGCATTTTGTTGGTGAGGTAATTGTAAAAAGACCGAATCGTCGCGATCTTCCGGGCCCGGGAGGCGGGCGTCAGGCCGTATTCGGGGCTGCGGCTGTTCTGATTTTGAATGCGGTCCCGGCTCAGATAGGTCATGTAGCCGTAGATATCCGTCAGTGTGATGGACGCCACAAACGGAAGATCCACATCCATAATATCGATCTCATCCAGCGCTTTATCCGCCAGGTCAGGATTACGGATTTGCTTCATATAGCGGAAGAAATTCCGCAGGTCCAGATAATATTCATCTACCGTCCGACGGGAATGCGCCTTGACGGTCTCATGATAAGCCAGAAAATCCCGCAGGATCTCCGGCGCTTGTGTACGATAATCCAACATGTGCAGCTTGCGGCGTGCCGGTTTTGCAGGCCTTGAAATCCCGTAAAAACCGGCTATTTCCGGGGAGGAGCCCATTTTCCTCTCCCCTAAATTGAACAAAATTTTTATTTTGTTCAATTTTATATATGCCCGCAAAACCTCCCCTCTATACTGTTCTTTTATGGTATAGCCCGCTTTGCAGCGGGCATCCTAATGACACTTTCAAATTCTTTGAAGAAACGGATGATGTTCTATGAGCCTGATCCCATGCACCAGCACCTGCGTTTACCAGCAAGACGGCCTGTGCACGCTGGACAGCGCCGCCGCAGCCGGTCTGCCGTCTCTGGGCGGCGCATGCGTCCATTTTATCCCCGCTGGCCAAGCGCGGCTCGGATCGCCTCACCGATATTCCGAGCCGGGATCACGTCCAGCCCCTCCGGAGCGCGCAGCGACTCTGCCCCATGGGCCGGAATCAAACACCGTCGAAATCCCAGACGCCGGGCTTCACTGACGCGCTGGGAAAGCTGCGTCACTGTCCGCAGCTCGCCGGTCAGGCCCACCTCTCCAATGGCCACCATATCTCCCGGAACCGGCCGGTCCAGATAGCTGGATGCAATGGCGACCACCGCCCCCAGATCGGCCGCAGGTTCTTCCAGCCACAATCCGCCGATAATATTGATATATGCGTCGCAGGCGGACACTTTCAGTCCGCCTCGTTTTTCCAGGACAGCCAGCAGCATGGCGGCGCGATTGTAGTCAAATCCGTTGCTGGTGCGGCGCGGATTTGTACCGTTGCTGGACACCACCAGTGCCTGGATCTCCGCCAGCACCGGCCGCATGCCTTCCATGACGCAGGTCACGCAGGTGCCCGGCGCATCATCCGGGCGGCCGGACAGCAGCAGCTCCGAGGGATTCTCCACCTGTACCAGGCCCTCGTTGCGCATCTCAAAGACGCCGATCTCATTGGTGGCGCCAAAGCGGTTTTTGGCCGCCCGCAAAATGCGGTGGGTCGTGTGGCGGTCTCCTTCAAAGTACAGCACGCAGTCCACCATGTGTTCCAGCACCTTGGGGCCTGCGATGGAGCCCTCCTTGTTCACATGGCCGATCACAAATACCGTGATCCCCTGGCTCTTGGCCAGGTGCATCAGTGTCATGGTGCACTCTTTCACCTGGCTGACGCTGCCGGCCGGGGAATCCAGGTCCTCCCTGCAGAGCGTCTGGATGGAGTCCACGATCAAAACGTCGGGTTTTTCGGCTTCCACCGCCCCCAGCACCTCGTCCAGCCCTGTCTCTGACAGGACATACAGTGAGGCACTGTCCACCTGCAGCCGCCGTGCCCGCAGCTTCAGCTGGTGGGTGGATTCCTCGCCGGATACATACAGGACTTTTGAAAATTCGCACAGCTTGCTGCAGATCTGCAGCATCAGCGTGGATTTTCCGATGCCCGGTGCACCGCCCACCAGAACCAGCGAGCCTTTGACCGCGCCGCCGCCCAGCACCCGGTCCAGCTCCCCCATGCCGGTGGGAAACCGGATCTCCTCGTCGCTGTCCAGCTCGGTCACAGGCTGCGCCTTTGGAGCTGCCAGGCGGCTCCGGCCTCCCCCGGACCGCCCGCTTCCTTTGGCGGATACAGCAGGCTCCGGCTGCTCCACAATGGTATTCCATGCACCGCAGGCAGGGCACTTCCCTGCCCATTTCGGCATCTCATTGCCGCATTCTGTACAGTAAAAAAGTGTCTTTTGCTTCACGTGTCATTCTCCGTTCCACGCCATACACCCGGCCGCAATGGCCGTTGCCAGCGTCAGCTGATAATCCGGCTGCTGGAGCAGCACCGTCTCCTCCCCATTGGACAAAAATCCGCACTCCACCAGTATGGCGGGAGATTGGACATGCTTCATCAGGTAGATCGACTCGGAGATCCTCCGCCCCTGTTTTTCATTTCCTGCATTGACAGCCTGGTTGAGCGTGTCCTGCACCATAGTTCCCCAGGTCTCCGCCCCTTCCCCGCCGTTCCAGAACACCTGTGCTCCGTGGGTGACCGGCGAGGACGGGAGGCTGTTTTGGTGGATGCTCAAAAGCACGGCCCCGTCCAGCTCATTGACCATGGCCACCCGGTTTTTCAGATCGGATGCTTTCTTTTCCCGCAGTGTCTGGGCCTGGGATGAGTAGATGGCCCGGTCCTCAGTCCGGGTCATGACCGTCGGCTGGCCTAAAAACGCCATGAGATCCCGCACCCGCAGGGCGATCTCCAGATTGATCTGGCTCTCCGTCACGCTTTGGTCCGCTGAAACCGCGCCGCCGTCCTCTCCGCCGTGGCCCGGATCGATCACCAGAACCACCGGCGGCGTCACTGCCGCAGAAAATGCCGGCACAGCGGACATCCATTTGCCGGACACCAGCAGTACGCCCACCCCAAGGCACACGGCAAACACCGCTACCAAACGCCGTTTTACCACCAATACCACCACAGACAGCACCTCCCAGGGAAAACGTATGCCTGTCTGCTTATCCCATATACCCGATTATAGCCGCGCCCCTGCCCAAAATCAAGGCCATGCTCCCCACCACGTTCCCTGGCATATCATGGAACAGGCGGGGTACTTCCCTGCCTGAGTCCATCGGCAAAGGAGGATTCTACCCAACATGGACACCATGAAAACCACTTCCCCCGCCTCATGCGGCGAGGATCAGGGGTCGCTGCCCGGCGCCTGCGGTGCGCTGGCCTTCCCCTTTGTACCCACACAGCAGCCCAATCCCGTGCGATACAGCCGGATGGAGGCGCTGCAGACCGGCACGCTGTTTCCCGGATTGGACCTTCCCTTCAAGGCGGCCATCCAGGCACGCACCAAAATGGCCAATACCGCCCTAGCGGAACTGATGGCACTGGATTTCGCCATCGACGAGCTGGGTCTGTATCTGGTGACGCACGCCCAGGATCAGGAGGTTTTGCAGCTGTACTGGTCCTATATCAAGCTGGCCAACGAGGGCCGGGAGAAATACGAAAAGCGCTACGGCCCTCTTACGCAGACTACCCTCACGCCCGAAGACGGCTACGTGTGGCTGAAAGATCCCTGGCCCTGGGAGGAAGGAGTTGGTGAATAATGTTCGTTTATGAAAAAAAGCTGCAGTATCCGGTCAGAATCAAAAACACCAATCCCAAGCTGGCAGCCCTGATCATCAGCCAGTACGGCGGACCAAACATCAATAAACGATAATAAGAAGAGAGCGGGAATCATGCTGATTCCCGCTCTCTCTTTTATCCGCCCAGCCTGGGGATGATATCCCAGCTCCGCTCGGGCCTGCCATACCACGGCGCATCATCCAGCGTGCTCCGTGCATATCCCGCCGCATCGTAGAGCGCCGTCTTTTGGGCATTGCTCAGATCCATGGAGTCGATGTAATCCATCACTTTCCGCTTCAAAGAGCCGCTGATGGTTTTTCCCGTAAAGTCCTTGTCCGCGCTGAGGCCGGAGATGCCCTCCCGGAAGGAGATAAACTGCTCCGGCGTCACGCCGCTTTGACAGGCGCTCACCAGCTTGTCATATTCCGAGTCATCCATCATGCTCTGGAGCACAGTCAGCTGCTCCTGCTGGGAAAGACCATAGTCCACCACAGCCCGATACCGCTGCAAATTGCTGACGCTCTGACTGCCGCCCTCCGGCTCCAGCTCGTCCAGCTCCCGGGCCAATCCCCCGGCCGTCTCCGGTGTGATGCCGCTTTCCACATACCCGGCATACCGCTCCGCCGCAGCGGTGGAGCCAAAGGGAAACGTCTGAGCAATCTCGTCCCAGCTCAGCCCCATTACCAGAAGCTGCCCCACCGTGTCAGCCCGCTTTCCGCCGCCGGCGATGATCTCCGTATAGAGCTGCAGCTTCTCCTGGTCACTGATCGGCGCACCTGCCAGGGCCTGCACCTTTTCCTGCTCGTCCTCCCCCTTGCGGATGTCCTGGATGGCGTCATAAACTCCGATCCGGTCCGCGCCTTCTGCCGCCATATCCTTGACCAGCTGCGTCTGCCTGGAGGAAAGGCCGGTATCTCCGGAGGCATAGAAGTCCCGGGACTCGGAGAGGCCGCTGTTTCCGAAGAGCAGCGCCTGCACGATGTTGAGCGGATCCCGCTCCACCGGATATTGCAAGCGCTGATCGTCTCCGTATCCGTACATGCGGCCTCCGTCCAGGATCGTCTGGGCCCCCTGCACGGTCTTCTGCATCTGACGCCCGCCGGGCAGCATGGAGCCGCCCAGCGTCAGCAGGGCTCCCCCCATCTCTCCGGAGATGACTCCGGAGTTTTTGGCCGCCTGGCCCACGCCCTCCACCGCCTCGGCGATATTGGTCAGCGGCATGGTCTGATCTCCCAGGCCCAGCAGTCCCGCCGCATTCCGGAGGAAGGGGACATCATTCATCAGGTTATACACCAGATCGTCGGACGCCTGGCCCCAGCTGAAAGTCTCCTCTTCCCTGTCGTCATCGTCCCCACCGAAGAGCGGTTCTCCAAAGAGCTTTTCCCAGCCGGCATCTACCAGGCCGGCAAGCCAGGCATTGGTGCTCATTCCTTTGCCGGACGCCACGAAGTTGGTGAGATAGCCCAGCAAATCGAATGGCGCCGGGGTGCCGCCGTAAGCCGCTTCCGCGACCCGGTTGAGAAGAAACGCGGAAAGCAGGCCCTTCACGGCCACTGTGGCCACCGCCCGCCCCGCAGCTTTCTTTCCATGCTCCGCCGCCACCTGCCGGAACTGCCCCGGCAGATCCTGTGCGATATGGTCCCAGCTGTTCACCGCCTCCACCTGGAACATATGGAGCATCTGGCTGATCAGGTTCTTGCTCTCATAGGCCAGGGGGCGGGAGCCCTTGGCACGGGAGGCCATAATGGACTGGGCAAACCGGTCAGCCTGCTCCATGGCCGCCGCGTGCTCCATCCCCTGGCCGCGCAGCTGCTCATACTTGCTCTGTACTGTTAGGGCGGAGAGCAGACTATCCATCACGTCCGTGGGCTTGAAAAGTGCGGTCACATACCGGTCCAGGGCGCTGTCCTCCGCCGTCAGGTAGTCGATGCCCTTTTTTGTAGTCAGCAGGTCGCTCTGGTCAAAAAGCTCCGTTGCCTTGATGTTCCAGAGGCGCCCTCCGGTGGAGCGAGCCAGCTCCGATGCCGCCTTGGCCACGGAGCGTCCGTCCACCTCCGCCAACAGCTGGGCCAGCTGGGCGCTTTGATTGAGAGCCGAGGAGATGTTGCCTGCCACCTGCGCCCGGGCAAAGGCAGATACCAGACGATTGCCCACGTTGAGACTGGTGCGTCCGGCAGTATATTCCATTCCCCGGTCCGCCATAGACTGTTTTCCGGCCAGGATATTGGCGTAGTTATCGATGTACTTAACGAACTCCCCATACTGGGACACGTTCTCGATGTTCTCATACAGAGAATCGATGTAGCGCTCCAGCTCCGCCCGGGTATCCTGAGCCGTCAGCGTGGTGCCCCGGCTGATCCTGCCAGTGTCCCGGAGCACTTCCAGCTGGGAAGCCGTATCCATGTTCCGCAGGCCCTCCGCATGGTCGATGGCGTTGGCGATCTCCTCCGGCCCATAGGTCTTGCGCAGGTACCGGGATAGCCCCCGCAGGCGGGCGATGTCGTCCGTGTGGTACAGCACGTCCGCCAGATGGCTCACATAGGACTCGTAGCCCGCCGCCGCGTCGTAGTCCGTGCTGCTGCCCCGCCGAGTCTGGAAAAAGGGGTTCCACCGCTTGCCCGGCTTGTAGTCTGCCGTCAGGCCGGAGATGGACGTGGGCAGCCGCATGGCGTCCGGGTTGACGCCCAGGGCGCTCAGCGCAGCGCTGAGCCGATTCTGCGTGTCCGTCCCCTGCATATGCGGTGCGTATCCCTTGATAAAACCGATGGTGCTGTACCCGTGGGCAGTGAGGAAATCGTTGATGGCGTCATAGAAGCGGTCGTACTGCTTGGCATAGGTCTCCACAGCGTGGTTGACTTTCACGCCGTCCACTTCCCCGGAGGTCAGGCGCTCCTGGTTGTCCTGCCAGCGCGCAAGCCGCTGAGCCAGCTCCTTTTCCTGCGCTCCCAGGCTGAACTCCCGGGCCGCGTCCCCGGCATCTTTCCCCATGCGGATGTTCTCCGCGGCGTTCCGGATGCCCTGGGCCGTCTCCATGGAAGCCACCGTCTCCCCTACGAACCGGTCCTCCAGCATCTGCTGGACGATGGCACGCTCAGCTTTTGTGAGCGGACTTTCCCGGCCGGTGCTGTCCTGGAATGTGCGCACCGCATCCAGCATCCGGCCCACGAATCGGATCTTCTCCGCCTCGTTTTGCTGGACGGGATAGATATAGTTTCGGTTCATGGCCTCTCCCCGCTCCCGGCCGAAGAGGCCGCGCATGACTCGCTCCGGCGTCCGCTCGTTCATCACCAGCATGGGCATGGGCCGGTAGTCCTCCGCATCTCCCAGCAGTGTCCGGGCCAGCTCCTCGTTTTCCTGGCGGATCTCCTGGCCCCGCCGCTTCACGCTGTCAGCACTCTTGAAGCTCTCCTCTGCCGTGTAATAGTCCGCCAGCTCCTCCACCGCCGCCCGGTCCATGGAAGCCGGGATATCCTCCGCCGTGTAGTCCCCCTGGGCGATGCCCCGGGCAAACTGCTTTTCCCCCTTGGTAGGGTTCAGCCGCTTCTCCGCCTGCCGGCGGGCCCGCTCGGTCTTCTTTTTGGCCTCTTCCCGGCCCCGGATCCACGCAGAGGCATCATAATCTCCCTGGTCGCCCGCAATGCGCACGCCCAGCGCATCCAGGGCCCCGGTCCCACGCCGGGGCGCCTGCCCTTCGTTGACAGGATCCGCGCTTTGTGGTATGGTAGAGTCAATGGAAGAAGCTCCTTCCGGCGTTGTGGTAACTCCGTCCTGAACGGTAACTCCGCTCTTTGTGTCGCCGGAGGGGGCTTCTTCTATTCTGATGTAGTTCCCCTCTGAATCCACCACTTCCGAAAGGTAGAATTTATTGTCCGGCCTTTGATCCACTACCGCCGCCACATAGGTGGGCGTTCCCGCGATGGTGACCGGCGCCGCAAACACATAGCTGGCATACCCGCGGCCCTTCCAGTTGGGATGATAGGCGATCTGCTTTCCGTTTTGGATCACCTCCGGGACCGCTGTGATACTTACCATTTTGGCCCGGTTCAACGGGCGGTGATTGAGCATCCCTCCCACGCCGTATTCTCCGAGACTGACTTCTCCAAAGCCGGACCTGGTGACAGCGCCGCCGATCCGTCTGAAGAAATCCCGTATCTGCTCCGACGGCTTCTTCGCCCGGTTGTTCATCTCTCTGCCCGTCAGCTCCGCAACCGGCTGCATCTCTCCCAGGTCTTTAATACTGGCTGCCAGGGTACGCGCCAGCCCCTTTTGGGAATCCAGCGCAGATTTCCCTGCTCGTACAACGACGGCCGGCTCTGTTGCGGAGGCGGCGCCATCTTTGCCAGACAGCTCCTGCACCCCGGACGGGGCAGGGACGGTTTCCTTCCGTCCCTGCATGCGTCCCATCCCCACGTCCACCGCGCCGCCGACGCCGCCCAGAGTCGCGCCAATGGCCGCATCATAGAGGGCCTGACCCATATCAAAGTCGGCGTCAGGGTCATACGTTGCCCGCTGCAGCACCGGCTGAAAAACCGCCTCCACAAACTCCTCGCTGCCCTCTCCGATAGCGGAGGCCGCCAGCCGTCCGGCGGTGGTCTGGGCGAGCTTGTTCATGGTCTGCACGGCGGTGTTCTCCCCGAACCGGCTCACCAGCTTGCCCGCCAGTTTTTCTGCCGCGCCGGCGCCGAAGGCCTTGCGGAATGGCGATGCAACGTTGGAGATCTTCTCCGTGGCCACGGACAGCGCCGCGCTTCCCGCACCGTAGGAAAGCTGCTGTCCCAGATCCGCGCCGGATCGCCGGGCTTCCTGGGCGGAGCCGCCGAACGATCGTACCGCCATAGCCGGCAGCGCGCTTCCGCCGGTCAGTGCCGCCAGAGCGATATCCCCCGCCAGCTGTACGCCCGCGGCCCCGGCATCTACCAGAAAACCGCCTACGGCTCCGGCTCCCCTCTTGGCATTTTCCAGGTCTGCTGCCGCGTCATCAGCCAGATGATCCGCCGTGTCATAAACGCCGGAGATCACCTGGGAGACAGGCTCATGCTGGGCTTCCGCACTCTCCCGGTAAATACCGGAGCGCTGCTCCGCCCGCTTGGCTAGCGTCTCCAGCTGCTGCCGGGCAGCATCATCGATGACCGTTCCGTCATCCAATGTTCCCCGGGAGAGCATCTCCCGGTAGTGGGCAGCATTTTCCGCCTCCTGATACGCCCTTCTGGTTTCCGTGCTGCTGCGGGTGTCCATTTCCCTGACCGCGTCCAGCAGCACGCCGCCCGCATTGGAAAACTCTGCTCCGGTGCTCTTGAGCGCGCCGGAGACGGTACTTTTGATCCGCCCCGCCAGGGTCGGCATCTTGTCTACGTTCCCGGTCGTCCGCACCGTCTTGGACACCGTCTGATCCGACGCAGGCATGGAAGCCGGGGCCGCAGTCTGCGTCCCCGGCTTACCCCCGCTCAGCACCGGCATAGTATCCTGCTTCTTCTCATGCAGGACCGGCATCTTCATCGTGGCCATCTATCTCCCTCCTATGCAAGTCCGTATGCGCGGATCAGGTCATTCACCGTAGCCTGTTCAGCCGGTGTCATGGCAGTCCAATATCTTGCAAGATACGCATCCGCTCCCTCCAGATCTCCCCGGGACAAATAAGAGCTGTATGCCATGGCGCTGAAACCGCTGCCGCCGGAAGGCGTGTCCTCGCCTCTCATAGCCGCCCAGGCCTCGTCCGCGCTCAGCCCGCCGGCGGCAGAAGAGGAGTCCCTGCCCCACATACCGTCCGCCGCGGTGCCGTAATACTCCTGCATCTGCCGTACCTGCTCCGCGGAGAGGCTGCCGTTGTCGTAGCCCCGCAGGCCGGAGGTGGCGGAGGACCGGGCCGCTGTGGTCCCTCCGGAGGCAGCGCTCTGCACGCCGCCCTGTCCCAGGACCGTGCCGCGGATGGCCGCCGCCTCCTGCTGACTGATCCCGGCCTGTCCCAGCACATCGTCTCCGGGCATGATACCCATGCTCAAAAGCTCCATGGCCCGGTCATAGGCCTGGCTTGCCTGCTGGGCGCTCACCTGCTGGCGGTTCATCTGCATCTGCTGCTGGTTCCAGTAGTTGGAGTTTTGCAGCGCCTGCTGATTTTGCACATAGCTCATCCAGCTGGACTGCATGGACTGCAAATAGGCCTGCAGCTCCTGGGCCGCCTGCAGGTCTCCGGTCAGCTGGGCATCCCGGATGGCCCGTTCCAGCTCCGCCACCACCTCCAGGCGCTGGTTTTCGATGTCCTGGAGGTTGTTTTCATAATTCGTCTCCGTCTGGATGCGCTGGCTGTCCGCCATACCGCCGGCATAGCCCGCCGCGCTGAGCTGCTGGTCCAGATTCTTCTGCCCCAGCATTTTGGCCACATAGGCCTGCCTGGCCAGCTCGTCCGTATCCTTGTTGGTCTGCTCGATCTGGGCCTGGTAGTTGTTCACCGCCTGCTCCACCGCCGCCTGAATGCGCTGCTGGGTGGCCTCGCTGTACTGGTCATAGCCTGTCTGCTCCAAGAACTCCTCAAAGCTGGGGATCTCCACCGCCGGAGGCTGGACCCATGTCTGATTTCCCTTCTTGTCCACGGTATACCCACCATAGGCCATGCGCAGCGCGTTGGCCGCCTGGTTGGCCTCATCCCAGGAGATCAGCCCCTGCTTGGCCTGCTCCCGGTATCCCTGGATCTTGTCCAGAATGTCCTGACTCAATCCGGCATCCGCCTCGATCTCCTCCGTATAGGTAGCGCTGGGCTTCCAGGTATAACCGCCGGAGCTGCCCTTGCCCATGATGTCGCTGGTCCCCTTATACGGGTCGACTCCGCCATATTTGGCGTCGATCTTGTTTTGCCGCTCCTGCCGCAGCTGATCGATATAGGATTGACTGGCGCCAGCATCCTGTGCCTTTTTGATCTCCAGAGAGTAGTCCTTTTTCGGGTCGTAATACCCCGCCGAACTGCTTCCGTTGCTTCCGCCTGAACTCCCGGAGGAACTGCCGGAAGTCCCGCCGGAGGAGGTCTTCCCGCCGGAACTGACCGTGGAAGCTGTACTCTCCTTTCTCCAGGTCCCGTCGCTGCCCTTGTTGTAGCCATTGGCTTTCAGCGCGGCAGACACAGAGCCGTGCTGCTTGACCATTTCATTAAATGTCGCCATGTGTTCCTCCTTTACTGCAGTCCCAACAGGTGCTTTCGATACTCCATCACGGCATACTGCCGGCGGGTCAGGGGCTGGTCCAGCATCAGATCCCCGGCTGCATCTCCCTGCATGATGCCGCTTTCCGTGATCCATGCCACCGCCTGTTCCGCTTCAGAGACCACAGCGGGCTCCTGGGGCGTCTCGCTCACCCAGGCGACGCCCAGATAGTCCGTAATGCCCCGGGCCTCCGCCTCGGCTACTGTGGCCCGCCAGGCGCTGTCCTTCAGGTTCGCCACATCCTCCTGGTTCGTGTGGAAGGCGTGTTCGATGAGCACCGCCGGGGCCGCCGTGTGCTTGAGGACATACAGCGACGGGTCATACACAATAGGCGCGGAGCGCACCGCCGTCCCCGTCTCCCGGACACGGGCCAGGATCGCCTGGGCCGCCTGCTCCCGCTCGCCGCCGGCACCGTAGAGATACGCGCTCCACCCCCGTGCGCTGGACCAGCCGCTGCCGCCGGCTGCGTTGGAGTGGAGTGAGACGAACAGGTCCAGGCCCTTGATATCGTTCGCGATGGCGCACCGTTCCGCAAGGGTCACCGCCGCCCCGTCAGGCCGGGTCTCCACCACCGTCACGCCGCAGCGGCGCAGGTGGGCGCCGATCCGCTTTGCCATGTCCAGGCAGAACTCGTGCTCGTAATAGCTCCCGTCCGGGCTCTTATTGGCCAGGTTGGCCGCGTCGTGGCCCGCGTCCAGGACCACGGTCTTGCCGGTGCCGTCGGTGTCAGAATCGGACACCGACGCTTTGTGCACCACGATGTAAAACGGCATCACCCGGCCCGGATCACAGGCAAAACCGGCGCCGTCGGTGTCTCGGTAGCACACGCTGCCGCCTCCGTCCAGCATGACGGCAGCGTCCCAGCCGGCAGCGGTCAGAACGTCCCGCAGTTCCTCGGGGGTATAGGCCGTTTGGGTGGCGATGTAAGCAAATCTGCCCTCCTTGGCCCCGATGGCCTGCCGGGGCCGGCTGCCACCCATGTCCGCGCCGTAGTTGAGATCATCCACCGGCACGCCGTCCACGATCAGGTGAACACACTCGATGTGGTTACTCTTGTCGCTGGGCAGCTTGGCCATAGCGTAGTCCTGGGCGTCGTTGCTCCAGGCCATGCCGTAGGTGGTATAGTCCGGGGCGCAATAGGTGACGCCGTCCGCGCGCAGGTGACAGCAGGCCTGATAGGAGGACAGATAAATCGGCCCGCCCAGGGCAAAGCTGCCGCCGGTCTCCGCGAGGATCTTGTCCATATCCCGCTGTGGATAGCGTTTGGTATTGTGGTAGATCTGGATGCGCCGGATCTTGTCCAGCGCAATAGTTTCCGCAAATTGCATAGGCTCCTCCTTTCAGAAAGGGCGCGGCAAAAGCCGCGCCCTTGTTTCTTACGCTTCTTCCTCCTGGCTGTGCCGGGGCCATGCCATGATGGCGTCAAACTGCGCCCGGTCTCCGGCCAGGAACGCCTCGCGCAGCTCCTCCTCGTAGGCGCCCTCCTGGGCACGCAGCTCCGCCAGCGCCGCCTCCCGCTTTTCCTGGGTGTCCATGGTGGCATCCCACTCCGCCTTGGCGGCCTGCCAGTCCACGCCGGAGGCAAAGCCCTCCAGGGGCTCCACGCCGTGGATACAGCCCTGGCGGAACAGCTCCCAGCCCATCTCCACACCGGAGGGATTGCCACGGCGCGCGTCCTCCTGGCTCAGCGTCCACATGTCAAACGCATACTGTTTCAGATCCATACTATGTACTCCCTTCAAGTTGTTTTATCCTCACCGTCTGTGACGGATGTGGTTGTATTGTTGTTGGTATCCTCGCCCACCAGCTTGTCCCCGGCAGTATCGATAGCCGCCTGGCTGATCTCCAGGATACGGGTGAGCCACGCAGGCACCGGTGCGCCCAGGTTGACCGCGTGCTCCAGGAGGCTTCCCAGCTCCCCGATGACGTACCACACGATCACCAGAGGCCCCAACAGTACAGAATAATCAAACGGCAGGTCGATCCCGGGGATGTTGGCGATCACGGTGGCAACAAGCCAATCAGCCACCAGGGCGATGCATACCACCAAGATCATGCCGCCCTTGTGCCAGGCCCCCTCCCGCATCTTCGCGCTGGACCATCGGCCGTCTTTGGCTGCCGCTGCGCTGCCGATCAGCCAGTCGGCCAGCATGAGCAGCACCCAGGCCACTACCAGCCAGCCGAACCAGCCCCACACGGCCGTCAGTGCGGCCACACCGGCCGCCACTGCGGCCTTGATCCCCAGCAATGTCATGTCATCCATACGCTCTCCTCCTGCGGTCATGCCGCCTCAAAATAGTGCCCCACCAGCTCATGGGGCAGGAATTGCAATGTCACGGTGCCGCCGTCTGCCTCACCGGTCCGCTTGCAACGGTAGATTTTCCCGTCCTCGGGGTCCTCGTAATATTTGCCGTAGGTGTACTCCATGCCCCGGGCCGCAGGGATGGGATCTTCCGGCGTGCCCGCATTGGTCTGATTGATTGCCGTCCAAACAGCAGGGACGGCTTCTGGTTCCCACCCGTCTTGGGATGTATGGGGCGTTCCGCAGCGATACAACTGGTCACGGCCATCCATGGGGCGGCGCACAATTTTAACCTCTCCTTCGCCGCCGTATGGGATGCCAGGCGCCCAAAACGGATATAGGACAGGCACCTCCAGCGCCTGGGCGTCCGGCAGCTCCTGGGCCTGTCTGCGGGCCAGGGAGAGGACCGCCGTCATATCTTCGGCGCTAGGGGCCTGCGGAGGCGGCACGATGGCATCACGGTCGGCCTGGATCTCGTCCTCCGTGCGCTCCACCGGTACGCCGTCCTGGAGCTTGTAGCGGGGGATGCCGTCGTCCGTGTACAGCCCGCCGGGGAAATAATATTGCTGGCAAAGGAGATACTTGTCTCCAGTTCCCTCGTCGATTTGTACCCAGCCGGAGAGGTCTGCTGGCGTAGTAATTCCACCCTCACATTGGATAATTAGGCCGCGATCATCTGTTCTTACATAAACTTGCGATGCATCTTCTTTCATGGGTTCCTCCACTACATTCCGGTATCCACATCAACGTATCTTGAAATAAATACACAATTGTACGAATCAGCAGGGACACCAGCAAAATAGAACTCAACGACAGCACGGTTTACTGTCCTTGTTACAAACTTAGTAGGGGTGATGCGTCCCCTGCCATCGTCAAGAGCATTTGTGAGATCGGACTGCCCTTGAAGTGCAATAACAGGCACTTTTGCCATGGGCGGGTTGATGCCATATGCGAAAACCGCATTTGTGCCTTGCAAATTACCAAGAGACCAGTTTGCCGGAAAACGCCGGAAATACCGCTGACACCTGAGCAGCTCTGTGGAATAATCAATGCTTTCAAGGGCATGCCATTTTTCATCTGGTCCTTTGTATGCTAGGGTTTGGATGGGGCTTTTCTCCAGTTTAATCCGGGAAATCGTTCCATTGTTTTTGCACAGGACATACAGATACCCATTTTTGACAGAGTCTACCATATCCTCAGTTATTTCAACTGTGATACTGGCAAAACCATTGTCAAAGTTCATTGTGGTTGCAGATACCTTTTTTCCTCCCCAATACCCAAATTCAATGAATACGTTATCGGTGCAAAAAGCTGAAAAAGTGTAGATTCCAGCGTCAATTTCACCGGGTTCGTAATATTGATGCAGATACTGATTATTGGTTTTTACTTCCCCGCCTGAATACTCCAGGCTTCCTCCGCCAGTAGACTGCCAACCATCCGGTCCAAAGCCTTTTGTCCAGTTTTCGCTGGTAAAATTGCGCTGGTTGATGCGGAAATCAGGATTTCGAGCAATGTTTTTGTTTGGCCGCCCACCCAGATTTGCCAGCGCCAGCTG
>CABQCB010000011.1 GCA_902462475.1 uncultured Oscillibacter sp.
CTCCGCTTTTTGGGTGGTGGTTCCGCCGCCGCGGCGGGCAGGGCGTTCGTACTCCGGGCTGCGGCGGACGGTATAGCACGCCTGACCGCAGGAGAACACCAGCTCCACAGCGGTGGGCGTTTCCGCAGAGGCATATTTGGAGCGGAACATGGACGGGTCCCGGACGTCGCCGCTGGGCTCACCGTAGAGGGCGTAGGTAATGGCGTCGAACAAGGTGGTCTTTCCCGCGCCGGTGTCGCCGGTGATCAGATAAAGGCCGCTTTTGCCCAGCGTTTCCAGGGGGATCTCCGTCTTATCGGCGTAGGGGCCAAAGGCCCACAAGGTCAGCTTCAGCGGTCTCATACTTCCTCCTCCCAGATCCGTTCCATCAGCCCACGCAGAAATTCCCGCTGGGCATCGCTCATGGGCTGGCCGTTTTGTCCCTCGTAAAAGGCCTCCGCCAGCTCCAGAGGCGTTTTCTGCGCGGCCTGCTCCGTGGGAGCGGCCAGGGCACCGGCCCGGGTGCGGGCGTTGTCATAGCTCAGCTGCATCAGATTGGGGTAGATGACCCGAAGCTTGCTGACGGCATCCGGGATGTCCTCCTCATCGGTCAGTGTGATGTGCAGATAGTCCCGGGGATAGGTGGTGCCCTCGTAGAAGCCCCGGTAGGTCAAGGATTCATAGGTGCCCCGCAGCTCCGCCATGTCCCGCAGGGGCTTGAGGGGGACGGTGCGGATGTCCACATCTCCTTTTTGCCCCAGCTCCACCACGGTGACGGACTTTTCGTGTGCCGCCTCGGAAAAGGAGTACTTCAGCGGCGTGCCGCAGTAGCGGATATGAGGAGCGCCGGCGCTCTGGGGATTGTGGATGTGGCCCAGGGCCACATAGTCGAAGGGGGCGAACACCGCTGCGTCCACGTTGTCGCTCCCGCCCACGGAAATATCCTCCGAGTCGCAGCGGGATGCGCCGGTGACGAACTGGTGGGTCACCAGCACGGTGCGCTTGTCCGTGGGGATGGATGCGTGGGAGAGGACGGTGCGCAGAGCGTCGGTATAGGAGTCGATGGGATCGTCCGGGAAGAAGCGGCGCACATGGGCGGGCTTGAGAAAGGGCAGCAGGAAGATCTCAACGCTGCCCCAGCGGTCCTGTTGGGTGAAGGAGGTGATCCGGCCGTCGTAGACCGGCGCCACATGCACGCCGCTTTGGGCCATGAGGCGGCCGCCAAAGGCCAGCCGTTCCGGAGAGTCATGGTTGCCGCTGATGAGATACACCTGGAGGCGGCGCTGGGAAAGCTCCACCAAAAATTCGTCCAGCAGGGCCACAGCCTCCGCCGGCGGCACGGATTTATCGTAGACGTCTCCGGCGATGAGCACTCCGTCCGGCGCCTCCCGGTCGATGATATGGAGGATCTCCCGGAGAATATAGCGCTGATCCTCCAGCATGGAAAAGCCGTTGACCCGCTTGCCTAAGTGCAGGTCGGAAAGATGGATGAGCTTCATGGATGCGCTCCTTTGCAAATCGGCATTCAAAATCGGTCTCTATGGGTCTGATTATAGCGGAACGAAGAGAAATAGGCAATCACCCGGGAAAAGAACCGGCGCTTGCCAGGAGAGCGGGGAGCGGATATAATGAAAAAAATATTTGTGCCCGGTCAGGTGCCGGGAGAGGGAGGCGGGCCATGGGCCAAATCGTGGAGATCACGGATCTTGCCGCGCCGGAGCTGGACGTGTTTGCCCGGCTGACGGAGACGCAGCTGCGCAGCCGGCTGGAGCCGGAAAAGGGGATTTTCATTGCCGAGAGCCCCAAGGTGATCGGCCGGGCCCTGGATGCGGGCTATACGCCTATCTCCCTTTTGATGGAGCGTAAGCACATCACCGGCCAGGGAGCAGAGATCATTGCCCGGTGCCCCGGCATTCCTGTCTATACGGCGGACGAGGCACTGCTTGCCAGGCTGACCGGGTATCCGCTGACCCGGGGCGTACTGTGCGCCATGCGGCGAAAGCCCCTGCCGCCGCTGGAGGCGCTGTGCGCCGCGTCCCACCGCCTTGCCGTGCTGGAGGGCATCGTGGACGCCACCAACGTGGGAGCCATTTTCCGCTCCGCGGCGGCGCTGGGGGTGGACGGCGTGCTGGTGACGCCCACCTGCGGCGATCCCCTCTATCGGCGGGCAGTCCGGGTGAGCATGGGCACGGTATTTCAGATCCCCTGGACGAGGATCGGCTCTGAGCCGTCCCAGTGGCCCGGGTGGGGCATGGAGCAGCTGCATGCGCTGGGCTTCCGCACCGCTGCCATGGCACTGCGGGACGACTCGCTCAGCATAGAAGACCCGCGGCTGTGCGCGGAGGAGCGCCTTGCTATCGTGCTGGGCACGGAGGGAGACGGCCTGGCGGCGGAGACCATCGCCCGGTGCGACTATACGGTGCGTATCCCTATGGCCCACGGCGTGGACTCCTTGAATGTGGCGGCAGCCAGCGCGGTGGCGTTCTGGCAGCTGCGGCGGTGAAAGGAGGGCTTATGGAACACTCGGAATACTACGAAGCGGATGTATTGGCTTACTTTTCGGGAAAGCCGGAGGAGCTTGCGCTGTATGAGGCGGTGTATGCGCAGATGTGCCGGGCGTTCCCGGGTGCCTCCGTCAAGGTGCAGAAAAGCCAGATCAGCTTTTATAACCGCCACCTGTTCGCCGCGGTATCGCTGCCGGTGCGGCGGAAGAAGGACTGGCCGAAAACGTGCATCCTGGTGACCTTCGGCCTGTTCCGCCGGGTGGAGGACCCGCGGATCGCCGTGGCAGTGGAGCCCTATCCCAATCGCTGGACCCACCATGTGGTGCTCTCCGACCCCGCCCAGGCGGACGGTCAGCTGATGGCATGGCTGGAGGAGGCGTATACTTGCGCCATGACCAAACGGTAAAGAAAAAGCACGGCTCAATAAGAGCCGTGCTTTTTTTGATGTCAGGGACGGAGCAGAGCGGCGACCGTGCGGCGGTAAATCTCCGCGCAGTTTTTCACCTGCCAGGGGTGGCCGTACTCGTTGTCGGCATGCATACCGCCGCCGGAGGGGCCGAAGGTGACGGTGGGGATGCCCAGGGACACGGCCAGGATGTTGGAGTCACACACGGAGGGGTCATAGGCCACAGGCAGATCCTTGCCGGTGACTTCCCGGAACTTTTCCTGCAGCGTGGTCACCAGCGGGTGGGACTTGTCCAGGGCAAAAGACTGCATGTAGGGGGAGGAGCGGGGCTTGAGCCGCACATCCACCTTGTTTTCCAGGCCCAGGGAAGCGGCAGCCTCCATGATCTGGGCGATGCAGGTCTGGTCGTCCTCGCCGGGGACCACATACCGGTCCACGAACAGATAGCAGCTGTCCGGCACCACCAGCGTGCCTGCGTTGCCGCCTTCCATGTACCGCACGCACCAGGTGCCGTGCTTGAGGTCGGGGTGGGTCAGGGTAGGCAGGGCCTCGATGGCCGCCGCCAGCTTGCCGCCGGTGATGAGGGCGTTTTCGCCCACCGCCGGGTAGTGGCTGGCGTGGGCGGCCACACCGTGGACGGTGACCTCAAAGCTGTACCGGCCCCGAAAGCCGATGGCCACGTTGTCATAGCGGCACTCGCCCATGATGGCGTAGTCCGCGGCCAGGCCCTCTTTCACCAACTGATAGGTGCCCTTGCTGAGACCCTCCTCATCGGAGACGAAGCAGGCCAGGATCTTGCCGCAGATCTCGTCCGTGTGGGCGGTATAGTATTCCAGGGTCTCCAGAATGGCAGCCAGGCCGCCCTTCATATCCATGGCGCCGCGGCCGTAGACCCGGTCGCCCACCTCGGTGGGAGTGAAGGGATCGGTATCCCAGCCGTCGGTCACATCCACGGTGTCAATGTGGCCGATGAGCATCAGGGTTTTGCCGGGGTGGCCGCTGTCCAGCTCCGTCCAGAGGGAGGGGCGCTCCTTTGCTTCCGCATCCTCGGGAAAGTAGCTCCAGTGGGGCGTAAGGCCCATGCCCTTGAGTACAGCGGCGATATAGTCCGCCATGGGGGCCTCATGGCCGTTGACGGAGTTGATGCGGATCATGTCATACCAGCGTTGGATGATGGGTTCCATGGAGTGCCTCCCTTATCGGTTTTCGGCCTTCCGGCCGGAGAGCTTCGCCATCCCGATGCCGGTGACGGCGTAGATGACGGAAAAGACGATGGACAGCCACAGCATGGGGGCATAGGGCAAAAACGCCATGTTGCTCACGCCCAGGGTGGTGGCGGTATAGGAGCCGGTGGTGGACCAGGGCACCAGGGGCGCAAAGCCGGTACCGGTATCCAGCATGATGCGCATGAGGTTCTTTTTCTCCAGGCCATACTCGGGGAACAGGTCCTTCACCATGCCGCCCACCACCGGGTAGCTCACATAATAGGCGCCGGTGATGGTGAAAAAGAGGGTGTGGAGGATCAGTACGCCCAGGGCCATGGAGCGTGAGGTCTTGGCGATCTTCTTGACGAAATCCAGCAGCACGTCCACCACGCCGGCGGTGCGCAGCGGCGCGCCGAAGATGCCGGCGGCCATGAGAAGGCCGATGGTGCTGAGCATGCTGGTAAAGCCGCCGCGGTTGAGCATGGAATCCACCACCTCGGAGCCGGACTGGCCGGCATAGCCGTCGTACATGACGTTCATGACGTCCGTGAGTGTGGCGCCCTGGAACACCATGGCCAGAACGCCGCCGGCGGCGATGCCGGCAACAAACGTGGGCAGGGTGGGCTTTTTCATCACGATCAGCACGATGACCACCAGCACCGGCAGCAGCAGCGCGGGATTGAGGGAGAACGTGGAGGAGACGGTAGAAAGAATGTCGTCGTATACTTCTCCGCCCACGGTGCCGTCGCCGAAGCGCAGGCCGTAGATGAGGAAGAACACCAGGGAGATGAGGTAGGCCGGGCCGGTGGAGATCAGGGCATGCTTGATGCCCTCCATCAGCGGCACCTCGGAGACGGTGGCGGTAATGACAGGGGAGTCTGACAAGGGGGAAATCTTGTCACCAAAAAAGGCACCCACGCACACAGCGCCCGCTGCGGCAGGCAGGGGGACACCCAGTCCCTGGGCCACGCCCATGCAGGCGATGCCCACCGTGGCCAGGGTGCCCCAGGAGGTGCCGGCCATGACGGACATGAGCGTGCACAGCACGCAGACGATGGGCAGGAACAGTCCCGGCGTCAGGACCTTCATGCCGTAATAGATCATGACGGGGACGGTACCGGAGAGCATCCAGGTGCCGACCAGCACGCCCACGGACAGCAGGATCAAAATAGCCACGATCATGGAGGTGATGGTATCCCGGATGCCGTTTTGCAGCTCACCGTAGGAAATGCCGAAGCACCAGGCCATCCCACACATGACAACACCATCCACTGCCAGGACGATCCGGTTGTTCAGCTTCATGACCATCAGTCCCACGATAATGATGGCGATGCCGACCACCAGCATGGCCAGGGCCTGCCAGGGCTTTACGATCTTTCTTTCTGTTTGCATAGGGGCCTCCTGAAACAACACACAAAATTTCACAGCATACTGTATAAAATTGACATATACTATACAATGTTATGAATATAAATTCAATAGTCAGCTTGTATAAATTTTGTGTGAGGAAGAAGGCAAAAACGGACAGGCCGGAAAAAACCGCCGGCTGCTCTAGGCAGCCGGCGGTCAGGCATAGGAAAGTTTTTACAGGAGAATGTACTTCAGGACGAACAGCACTGCCAGAATATACATGACGGGGCTGATGGTCTTGCGGCGCTCGGCACCGCCGAAGAGGTTGATGACCACGTAGGAGATGACGCCCATGGCGATGCCCTCGGAGATGGAGTACATGAAGGGCATGGCGATCATGGCGATGTAGGCGGGGATGGCGTCGAACAGGTTGTCGAAGTCCACCTTCAGAATGGAGCTGACCATCAGGAAGCCCACGATGATGAGCGCGGGGGCCGTGGCAAAGGAGGGAATGGCCAGGAAGATGGGGGAGAGGAACAGAGAAAGGCCGAACAGCGCGGCGGAGACCAGACCGGTCAGACCGGTACGGCCGCCCTCAGCCACGCCGGAGGCGCTTTCCACGAAGGTGGTGATGGTGGAGGTACCCAGAGCGGCACCGGCAGAGGTACCGACGGCATCCGCCAGCAGGGCGCCGCGGATTCTGGGCAGGCGGCCCTGCTCGTCCAGCATGTCCGCCTTGGAGGCCACGCCGATCAGCGTGCCCAGGGTATCAAACATATCCACGAACAAGAACGCGAAGATTACCACAAAGAAATCCAGGGAGAACACGGCGGAAAAGTCCATCTGACCCAGAGTGGGCATCACACTGGGAATGGAGATACCGGAGGAGAAGTCCGGCATCACGCTGTAAAAGCCCATTTCCGCGTTGGGGATGTACAGGCCGGTCAGCTCGCAGGCAATGCCCAGCAGCCAGGTGATGAGGATGCCCCAGAGAATGCCGCCCTTGACCTTCTTCACCATCAAAACCGCGGTGATCAGCACGCCGATGATGGCCAGCAGAACGGTGATGCCCTCGGTGCGGAAGGTCTCGGCGTTGCTGCTGAAGCTGTATACGGTCACCAGCGTGGAGGAGTCCACCACCAGCTTGCAGTTTTGCAGGCCGATGAAGGCGATGAACAATCCGATGCCGGCGGAGACGGCGCGCTTGAGCGGCATGGGGATGGAGTTGAAGATGGCCTCCCGCACGTTAGTCAGGGAGAGCGCGATGAAGATCAGGCCCTCCACAAACACGGCGGCCAGCGCCATCTGCCAGGAATAGCCCATACTGCCTACCACGGTATAAGCAAAGTAGGCATTCAGTCCCATGCCGGCGGAAAGGACGAAGGGATAGTTGGACAGCAGAGCCATCAGGACGGTTGCGATTAGGGAGGCAAGACACGTGGCGGTGAATACGGCACCCTTGTCCATACCCGAGGCGCTGAGGATGTCCGGGTTGACGGCCAGGATGTAGGCCATGGTCATAAAGGTGGTGATGCCTGCCATGACCTCGGTTTTGACATCTGTTTTGTTCTCGCTTAGGTGAAAAACTCGATCCAGTGTACCCATAGCTAAAACCCTCTCTTTCTGTTTCCCATATTTTTACGGCCGGCCGGCCCGGCCGCAGTGAACAAAAAGACTGCCGGATGAAACGCTGCAAGTTACCCCTGGAAGGGGCAGTCCTTATAGCGCAGCTGTTCCGGCAGCTGGTAGAGACGCCCATCCAATCATGGGCCTATATAAGTCCGTCATATGTGATTGTCTGTTTTTAGTATAAAGACACTGGGGACGATTGTCAATCCTGTTTTTGGTGATGGCTGGTATAACGAGATCAGATGTTTAGGATGACGCGGATCCCGTGAGCCACGCCGTCGTGCCGGTGATCCAGAGTGACATGACGGGCGGCCGCAAGGCAGAGCGGGGAGGCGTTGGCCATGGCGATGCCCTGTCCCACATAGGAGAGCATGTCTGCGTCATTGTCCCCGTCGCCGAAAGCGGCCAGCTGCTCCGGGGAAAGGCCCAGCCGGTCGGCAACGAACCGCACACCAGCGTGCTTTCCGCACAGCCGGTTGGAAAGCTCCAGCAAATAGGGCATGGAAGTGGTGATGTAAAGGTCTTGAACTTCACGGGAAAGCTTCTCCCGCAGCAGCTGCTGCAGGTCCTGATCGTCGGTGACGAGATCCAGACTGTCCAGTTTGTCCCGGTTTGCGCGGATGAAAGCGGTGATATCCTCCACGGCCCGGCGGGTCCGGCGGACATAATCCGCGGCGCGTCCATGGGCCCCGAAGCGCTCCGGCGTGCGCACATAGTCCGCCTGGGCATAGCCCCGGCCATCCACAAAGACCTCATAGGCCAGAGGCAGTCCGGCGGTGCGGGAGAGCACCGCCTCCACGGAATCTGGCGTAAGCGTGCAGCGGTGGAGACAGGCACCGGTGGGCAGATGATAGACGGCGGCACCGTTGGAGGTGATGGCGTATTCGATGCCGGGCACGGACACCACGTCAGATGGCAGGGCGGCATAGGGGCGGCCGCTGGCAATGACGATGTGGACGCCCCGGGAGATGGCATACTCCAGCGCCGCCCGGTTTGCCGGGGAGAGACGGCCCTCTCCGTCCAGGGTGGTCTGGTCCAGATCCAGCGCAATACATTGAATGTCCATAATATCGCCTCCTGACTGTCATTTTAGCATGAGAGGTGGTATAATACCACCATCATTTCAAAACCGGAGGTACCTTTTATGGATGGAACACTCTCCCGGAAGCTGCTGGACTTTTTGAATACCAGCCCCACCTGCTATCACGCAGCGGACAACCTGGCCCGGCAGCTGACGGCACAGGGATATACGCGGCTGTGGGAGCATGAACCCTGGGAGCTGACACCTGGCGGACGGTATTTCGTACTGCGGGGCGACGCTGCCCTGGCGGCATTCCGGCTGCCCCGTCAGGAGGCGGTGGGCTTTATGGCTGCGGCGGCCCACGGAGACTCCCCCACGTTCAAGATCCGCCAGCAATCGGAAGCGGCGCCTGCCGGGGGGCTCAAGCGGCTCTCTGTGGAGCCCTACGGCGGCATGATCTCCCGCTCCTGGCTGGATCGCCCCCTCTCCGTGGCGGGACGGGTGGTGATCCGTACGGAGGGAGGCCTGGCCACGCGCCTTGTGAACGTGGAGCGGGACCTTCTGGTGATCCCCAGCGTGGCCATCCACCTGGACCGGGAGGTGAACAAGGGAACGGCATTGAAGGCAAACACGGATCTTCTTCCAATTTTGGGAACTGAAAAGTCAAAGGGCTTTACAGAGATCGTGGCGGAATCTCTGGGGATTGGCACGGAAGAAGTGGTGGCCACGGACTTGTTCCTCTATCCCAGAACACCTGCGTCGCTGCTGGGGGCGGAGGAGGAACTGGTGGGCGGTGCGCGCTTGGATGATCTCCAATGCGCCTTTGGCTGCTTCGAAGGATTTTTGCAGGCAGAGGAGAGCGCCTCGGTCCCGCTGTTCTGCCTTTTTGACCACGAGGAGGTGGGCAGCGGCAGCCGTCAGGGAGCCGACTCCACCTTTTTGCAGGATGTGACGGGGCGGATCTGTGAGAGAATGGGATGGGAGCTGCCGCGGCTGACAGCAAACAGCTTCCTGGTCTCCGCAGACAACGCCCACGCCCTGCATCCGGCACATCCGGAGTATGCGGACAAAAATGAATACCCGGTGGTCAACGGCGGCGTGGTGGTCAAGTACAATGCCAATCAGAAATACACCACGGACGCGGTGTCCGGTGCCGTGTTTCTGGAGATGTGCCGGGAGGCGGGGGTCAGCGTACAGCGGTACAGCAACCGGGCGGATCTGCCCGGCGGCTCGACCTTGGGCAATATCAGCACCGCCCACTTCTCCGTGCCCAGCGTGGACATCGGCCTTGCCCAACTGGCCATGCACGCCGCGTATGAGGTGTCCGGTGCGGCAGATACCGAGGCGCTGGTGCGGGCCATGACCTACTATTTCGGCCGCAGTCTGCGCGTGGGCGCGGGCGGCATGCTGCGCTGGAATTGAGCATACTGCGCGCAGAAGCAGCACTGTGGGGGGAAAATTCCAAAAAAAGGAATGGCAATGAAGGGCAATGAAGAAAATGTAACGGTATTTGTAACGCCGGGATGGTATGATACTGCATATTAAGCTGGAAAGGAGGGAGAGATCATGGGCGAAAATGGATATCGGCTGACCCTGGTTTGCGTGGATCAATGTGCAGACGGAGATTTTTCCGGGCGGCTGTATCATCCGCGCTGGAAGGATGGGCAGCCATTCCACAGCGCGGTCCAGTTCCTTTTGCAGATAGAATGGCTGTTGGATCAGGCCAATGTGCAGCAGACTCCGGGGACAAAGCGGGCTTTCGCCGCATCTCCCTCCGGAGCGATCCCAGTTGGGGAAAGAGCACCCAGCGGCCGCCGGGCCACCTTCCAGCTGCGGGTCCTTTTCCGGCAAAATGCCAGTTGGCAGGGCTCCGTGGTCTGGGTGGAGGGGCGGCGGGAAGAGAGCTTCCGCAGCGTGCTGGAGCTGCTTTTCCTGATGAACAGTGCTATGGATTGCGGAGCGTGACAAACGCAGGCGCCCCCTGCTCCGAAAGAGAACAGGCACCGTCCGAAACATTCGGACGGTGCCTGCTGCTTTTATTTTGCTTTTAAGAAAGTGCCGTTGCATGGACCCAGCGGCCACGGAGCAGGCGGACCAGGAAAATGATCCCGCGGAACACCAGTTCCGCCGTCATGGTGCCCCAAACGCCCATGAGACCGTAGGCGCGGGTGAAGAGGAGAATGGTCACCACTCGTACGCCCCACATGCTGCAAAGGTTCAAAAGGAAGGGGCCGCGGCTGTCCCCAGCGCCCCGGAGCGCTCCGATGACTCACGGCAAAAAGCGGCTCGGAAAACGCCACCACCCGCAGTACCCGGCTGCTCAGGGCGATGACCTCCGGCTCCGGCGTCAGCGTTCCGGCCAGGAGCGGCGCGCCGCAAAACAGGATACTGCCGGTGACGGCCACCAGGCAAAAGCCCAGCACGGTGGTGAGATTGGCAAACTGCCGGGCCATATCCGGCCGTCCGGCACCGATGCTCTGTCCTACCAGAGCGGTGGCGGCAGCCGCCACGCCGTAGGCGGGCAGGTAGCAGATGCTCTCGGCCTGCACGGCCACATAGTTGGCGGCCACGGCCACGGCACCCATGGAGGTGACCACGGAGGTCAGCACGATCTGGGCAAGGCTCAATGTGATGCGTTCCAGCGCCGCAGGCGTGGCAAGGCGGTAGGCATTGCGCAGGCACACACCGTTAAAGCGCCAGGCCGCATCCCCCCGCAGCTGCAAGGGGCCCTTGCGGCGCACCAGGATCAGCAGCATCAAAAGGCCGATGCAGGCCATGGCAAGGCCGGTCCCCAGGGCCGCGCCGCGGACGCCCAGTCCGGCGCCCTAGACCGTGAAGCGGCCGATCTGCCGGGTGGGATAGATCAAAAAGAAATTGAAAAAGACATCCAGCGCGCACATGCCTACATTCATAAAGCTGGGCAGGCGGACGCTGCCGCTGCACCGCAGAATGCTGGAGTACAGGGCAGAGGCCAGCGTAAAGGGGAGGAAGGCGCCCACAATGCAGAAATAGGCGCCGGCGTCGGCTCTAACGGACGGATCCGCGCCCAGCATGGCGGGGAGAAATTGCCCCAGCACGACCGCTACCGTGGCCAGTACCAGGCCGAACAGGACGTTGAACAAGATAGCCTGACACAAAACGCCCCGGCTGTCCCGGTCCCGTCCGGCGCCCAGGTACTGGGCCACCTGTACGGAAAAGCCCACGGCAGCCGCGTTGACGATGCCGTTGAACAGCCACACCGTACTGGCCACCACGCCGATGGCGGCGGTGGCCTCATAGCCCAGAGAGCCTACCATGGTGGTATCGATATAGCTCATCAAAGTGGCCACCAGCTGTTCCAGAATGGCGGGCAGAGACAGAGAAACCACCAGACGGATCTGGTCTTTGCGCGAAATGGATGCGCCGGAGCGCATGGCGGCGCTCATTTGCTGCATGGTCATAAACGGGGACTCCTTCCTGCAGGTCATGGGACAGATTTCCAATCCTGCACTATCTTAACAAAAAAGAAACACAATGCAAGGGGGTTCGTCAAAAAAATCCTCGCTGCGCGGAATGGAAGACACAAAGCGCTGGAAAGGGACAGCACCGTGTGCTATAATATCCCGGCAGCTTTGGCCGGGAGCCTGCCTGGCAGAGCGGACGGAAAAAGTGCGGGGCGATCGGGCACCGCCGGAGCAGAAAAGTGAGGTATGGCATGACGGAAAAAGAAATCGCGGAGCTGCGGCGCCGCTTCAAGGCGGATAAAAGCAACATCTCCCATGTGCGGGGCTGCTATGTCAATGAGAACCGGGAGATCATCTCGGAATTTGACCAGTCGCTGACCCTTTCCCGGCAGGAGGAGACGGAGAAGATTTTGACGGTGCTGCGCAAGACGCTGTCGGGGACGATGCAGAAAAACCTGCTGGAGATCGAATTTGATACCCGCCAGGTGGCGGAGGGGGAGGAGCACCACCTGCTCATGGCTCTGCGGGATTCCCGGCTGGAGGATACCGGCGCGGTGCGGACCTTGTTTGAAAAGATCATCCAGAGCGCACCTGTGGAGGGGAATTATCTCATCGTCCTGGCCTGCGACGCCTACGATGTGCCCTACCGGGGCGGTGACGGTCAGCGGCAGGAGGACGCGTCCGACCAGGTGTTTACATACATCCTTTGCAGCATCTGTCCGGTGAAGCTCACCAAGGACGCCCTGAGCTACTATGTCAATGAGAACCGGTTTTGCGCCGTCCCGGCAGACTGGGTGGTGGCGCCGCCGGAGGCGGGCTTCCTGTTCCCGGCCTTTGATGACCGGGCCACCAATCTTTACGGGGCCCTGTACTACACGAAAAACAGCGGTGAGGTCCACCCGGAGCTGGTGGAGGCCCTGTTCCGCCAGGATGCGCCGATGGCGGCGGACGCCCAGAAAGAGACGTTCCAGTCTGTTCTGGCGGTCGCACTGGAGGATGCGTGCGACTATCAGGTGGTGCAGGCGGTGCATGACCAGCTGAGCGGCATGGTACAGGCCAACAAGGAAAATAAGGATGAGGCGCCTCTGACGGTTTCCAGATCCACCGTGGAACGGGTCCTGCAAGACCAGGGTGTCCCCCAGGAACGGGTGGAGGAGTTTTCCCGGGAGTTTGACCGCCAGTTCGGTGAGGAGGCGGAACTGAGCCCCCGCAACATCGTCTCCGCCGGCCAGACGGAGCTGAAAACGCCGGACGTGCGTATCCAGGTGAACCCGGAGCGGGGAGACCTGGTGGAGACCCGCATCATCGACGGCGCCCGCTACATCCTCATCCGGGCGGAGGAGAACGTGGAGGTCAACGGTGTACCCATCAGCATCCGCTGAGGAGCGTGTGTCCATGGAGCTATTGGAGAAACTGGCGGACTATGCTGCCGCAGATGTGTGTCCCATGCACATGCCCGGCCACAAGCGTGCGGACATGGGCGGTGGGCTGCCCTGGGCGCTGGACATCACGGAGATCGACGGGTTTGATAACCTCCACGATGCTCAAGGCATTCTGAAAGCAGGCATGGACCGGGCGGCGCGGCTGTACGGCTCCCGCCGGGCCTTCTTCCTGGTGGGCGGCAGTACCTGCGGCATCCTTGCGGGGATCTTTGCCGCCACCCGGCCGGGAGACACGGTGCTGCTGCCCCGGGGATGCCACAAGTCTGTTTACCATGCCCTGGAGCTGCGGGACTTGAAGCCGGTCTACCTGTCGGTGCCCGTGGATGATGCGTTTGGCGTGTCGGGGAGCCTGCGGCCGGAGACGGTGGCGGCGGCGCTGGACGCCCACCCGGAGGCAAGGCTGGTGATCGTCACCAGCCCCACTTATGAGGGCGTGGTCAGCGATGTGGCTGCCATTACGGCGCTGGCTCATGAGGCAGGAGTGCCGGTGCTGGTGGATGAGGCCCACGGCGCCCATCTGGGCCTTGCACCCTGGCTTCCCGCCGGAGCTGTGGCGGCGGGGGCGGACATTGTGATCCAAAGTGCCCACAAGACGCTGCCCAGTCTTACCCAGACGGCCCTGGCCCACTGGAGCTCTGATCTGGTGCCGGAGGCGGAGTTTGCCCGGCAGCTGGCGATTTTCCAGACCAGCAGCCCGTCGTACCTGCTCATGGGGTCCCTGGATCACTGCTATGCCCTGCTGGAAGCGCGGGGAGCGGCACTGTGGGAGGAATACCGCAAGAACCTGGAGGTGTTCGGCCGCCGGACGGCGGCGCTGCGGCATCTGCGGCTTTTGTGCCACGGAGGAGATACGGCAGCCAGCCACCCGGAGTTTTACGCCTTTGATCCAGGGAAGATCGTCATCAGTACCCGCGGAACAAACCTGACCGGCCCGAAACTGATGGACTTGCTGCGGCAAAAGTTTCATATTGAGCTGGAGATGGCCCAGACGGACTATGCCCTGGCCATGACCAGCCTGTGCGACACGCCGGATACCCTGGGGCGTCTGGCGCAGGCGCTGCTGGAAATTGACAGTACCCTCCGTGCGGAAAACGATCGGCTCCCGGCACCGCAGTGCCCGCTTCCCCGGCTGCGGATGTCCATCTCCGCGGCCCGGGCGGCGGAGGGTGAGCTTCTCCCGGCGGAGCAGGTGGCGGGCAGGGTCTGCGGTGAGATGGTGTGGGCCTACCCGCCGGGCATCCCGCTGCTGGCGCCGGGGGAGGAGATCACGGCGCAGGTCCTGGAGGCGCTGCGGACCATGGCGGAGCGGGGCGTCGCCCTCCACGCGGAGCGGAGCTGCCCGCCCCAAACGCTGTGGGCGGTGAAAAACACAGAGGGCTAGTTGACAAACCCTATGGTTTTATGGTCTAATAGACGAGAGCGGGCGGCCCTTCGCCCGCGCCACATCTGTGACAAGGGAGGCTTGTAGTATGAATCACATCCAGACTCTGGAGACCCGTGACCTGGCCGGCAGCGTCCGCGACGGCGGCTGCGGCGAGTGCCAGACTTCCTGCCAGTCCGCATGCAAGACTTCTTGCGGTGTTGCCAACCAGCAGTGCGAGAAGTGCGGCGAGGAAGCGTAAGCTGCATGGACAAAAAAGTCGCTGCCCGGCTGCTCAGCAGGCCGAGTGGCGATTTTTTTGAGATTTCACAGATGATTACATCGTATATAGAAAGAGTGAGAACATGATCCATCGTTACCAACTGAATGGGTATAACATTGTCCTGGATATATACAGCGGCTCCGTCCATGTGGTGGACGATCTGGCCTATGACGTGATCGGCCTTTATGAGGACCACACGCCGGACGAGATCGTTGCCGCCATGCTGGAAAAGTACGCCGACCGGCCGGAGATCACGGAGCAGGAGATCCGGGAGGTCATCGAAAGCGTGGAGGAGCTCAAGGCCAAGGGCAAGCTCTTTGCACCCGACCAGTATGAGCACCTGGCCTTTGACTTCAAAAAGCGCAACACCGTCATCAAGGCCCTGTGCCTCCATGTGGCCCACACCTGCAACCTCACCTGCGATTACTGCTTTGCAAGCCAGGGCAAGTATCAGGGCGAGCGGGCCCTCATGAGCTTTGAGGTGGGCAAGCAGGCTCTGGACTTCCTCATTGCCTCCTCCGGTTCCCGCCGGAACCTGGAGGTGGACTTCTTCGGCGGCGAGCCCCTCATGAACTGGGATGTGGTGAAGCAGCTGGTGGCCTATGGCCGGGAGCAGGAGAAGATCCACAACAAGAACTTCCGCTTTACCCTGACTACCAACGGCATGCTCATCGACGACGACGTGATCGATTTTGCCAACCGGGAGATGCACAATGTGGTGCTGAGCCTGGACGGCCGCAAGGAGATCCACGACCGTCTGCGCAAGACCCCCAGCGGCAAGGGCAGCTACGACATCATCGTGCCCAAGTTCCAGAAGCTGGTGGAGAGCCGGGGCGGCAAGGGCTACTATGTCCGCGGTACCTTTACCCACGACAACGTGGAGTTTACCAAGGACCTGCTGCACATGGCAGATCTGGGGTTCACGGAGCTTTCCATGGAGCCGGTGGTCTGCGCACCGGACGAGCCTTATGCCCTCACGGAGGAGGACAAAAAGGTGCTCTTCGAGCAGTACGAGCTGCTGGCCAAGGAGATGATCCGCCGGAAGAAGGCGGGCAACGGCTTTACCTTCTACCATTATATGATCGATCTCAAGGGCGGCCCCTGCGTCTACAAGCGGATCTCCGGCTGCGGCAGCGGCACGGAGTATCTGGCCGTGACGCCCTGGGGCGAGCTGTTCCCCTGCCACCAGTTCGTGGGCGACCCCAAGTACTCCATGGGCGATGTGTGGCACGGCGTCACCAACACGGCCCTGCGGGACGAGTTCAAGCTCTGTAACGCCTATGCCCGCCCCGGCTGCAAGGACTGCTGGGCGCGGATGTACTGCTCCGGCGGCTGTGCGGCCAATGCCTACCACGCCACCGGCAGCATCAAGGGCGTCTATGAGTACGGCTGCGATCTGTTCCGCAAGCGGATGGAATGCGCCATTATGATGCAGATCGCCAACGCCGGCATCGAGCCTGCTCATACCGTCTGACTGCACGACCTGAACGCCTCCGGCTGACTGTTTGCCGGAGGCGTTTGTTTGTCCTTGGACCAAACGCACATGACCGCGACACTATTTTTCTTCTTTTTTGGTCAGTTTGCCGACAAATGCCTTGCGAAATCCCGTCAGGTGTGATATGGTCTAATTATAGCTGAAATGTCTGCCGTGAGCGGACAGGCGAGGAAAGGATCTGAGAAGATGCTGGATATTTTCGACATTCTTGGGCCTGTGATGGTCGGGCCTTCCAGCTCCCACACGGCGGGAGCGGTACGGATCGGGAACATGGCGCGTGCGCTTTTGGGCGGGCAGCCGGTCAAGGCGGATATTGCGCTGCACGGCTCCTTTGCGGAGACGGGACAGGGCCACGGCACGGACAAAGCGCTGGTGGCAGGGCTTTTGGGCATGCGGCCTGATGATCTGGATATTCCCCGCAGCTTTGAGATCGCCGAGGAGCGGGGCCTGGAGTTCTACATCCATCCCGTGCAGCTGCGGGACGCCCATCCCAATACCGCCGTGCTGACGGTGGAAGATGCGGACGGGAAGAAGCTGACGGTCCAGGGCGTATCCATCGGCGGCGGACGCATCCGGGTGGACAAGATCAACGGCGTGGACGTGAATTTCACCGGCGCCTACAACACCCTGGTGGTGCACCACCAGGATGTGGCAGGGGAGCTGTCCCGGATCACCAACGAGCTGGCGGTGGGCGGTGTGAACATCGCCAACATGAGCCTTTGCCGCTCCCGCAAGGGCGGCGATGTGCTGACAATCATCGAAATGGATCAGAAGCTGGAACCCAGCATGGTAAAGCGCATCCGTTCGCTTTACGCCGTCCACGATGTGACGTACTATGAAAAGGAGGATGCGTGATATGGCGCTGGAATCGATGCAGGAAATCTTTGACCGGGCACAAAGCGGCGGAAAGGAATTTTGGCAGGAGGTGCTGGACACGGATATGGACGAGCGGGAGGTCACTGCCGCGGAGTCCATGGAGCGCATGCGTACTACCTGGCAGGCCATGCTGGACTCGGTAGACCATTATCAGCCCCAGCGCCGCTCGGTGAGCGGCCTCGTGGGCGGTGACGGTGAGCGCATGCGTCAGTATGCTAAGGAAAACGAGTCCCTCAGCGGCCCCTATCTGCAGGAGGTCATCGCAACGGCGCTGAGCGTGGGCGAGTCCAATGCCTGCATGTGCAAGATCGTGGCCGCGCCGACGGCGGGCGCCTGCGGCGTGCTGCCTGCGGTGCTGGTGCCCCTTTACAAGCAGGGTGCGGCAGATGAGGAGAGCATCCTGCGGGCACTGTATGTGGCATCCGGCATCGGCGCCGTGATCGCTTACCGGGCCTGCATCGCCGGCGCCGCCGGCGGCTGCCAGGCGGAGATCGGCTCCGCCTCCGCTATGGCCGCAGGTGCGCTGACGGCCATCCGCGGCGGCAGCAATGCCCAGATCGGACATGCTGTGGCTATGGCGCTGAAGAACCTGATGGGCCTTGTGTGCGACCCGGTGGCGGGCCTTGTGGAGGTGCCCTGTGTCAAGCGCAACGTGGTGGGTGCCGTCAACGCCATCAGCTGTGCCGACATGGCGCTGGCCGGCGTGGAGA
>CABQCB010000012.1 GCA_902462475.1 uncultured Oscillibacter sp.
TCAGAAGCCGACTGGCCATCGCTGCCATCGCCGGCATCGCTCTCAACGCCATCCTCCCCGGCAACGACTTCCAGTTCGGCAAGTCCGCCAACTCCGATACCGCCGCCTCTCTGGGCCGGTATTGAGCAGTATCCGAAAGCCGCCCCGCATCCAAAAATGCGGGGCGGCTTTTTTGTGCGGCGAAAAAAACGGGAAAAACCGCAAAAAAGGCGGGAAATGGTTGACAATTTTTTCATATCTTATATAATGTACACGCAACGAGACCCATGATAGAGGCGCGGGCTTCAAAAGTACCGCCTTCCAACGGCAGAGCACCGGGGAGGCGGGAAAGGGGAGACCGCCGAGGCGCCTTTCCGCTGCCTGGCGGAAGGAGGCCGGGCCGCCGGAGAATATCCGTCGGACTGTCACCCCCGCGGTGGAGCGCTGTCATGACCTATGGGATCTTCCCACGCTTTCCTGAAGTCATGATGCTGTATCATGGCTTCATTTTTTATGTGAGGAGAGAGAAACATGAAAAAGAACATGCGCCGCCTGCTGCCCATGCTGGTGCTGGCGGCCCTGGTGGCCACGGTGCTGTCGGTCACCGCACTGGCTGCCGATCCCACGGAGGAGCCGGGCACGAAGATGATCGAGTGCCCTGTCTGCGGTACCTCCGGCGCCTGTATGGACTGCTATGGTTTGGACCCGGCCTGTGAGAGCTGCGGCGGCACCAACGTGTGCGCCAACTGCGGCGGCATGGGCTATGTGACCTCCCCCAGCCGGTTTTACAACACCCTCTGGGCTCTTTTGCCGCCGGTGATCGCCATTGCCCTGGCCCTCATCACCAAGGAAGTATACAGCTCGCTGTTCCTGGGCATCGTGGTAGGCGGACTGCTCTACTCCAACTTCAGCTTCGAGGGCACGGTGCTCCATGTGTTTGAAGACGGCATCATCTCCGTCCTCTCGGACAGCTACAACATGGGCATCCTGGTGTTTTTGGTGATCCTGGGCGCCATGGTGTGCCTCATGAACAAGGCCGGCGGCTCCGCCGCCTTCGGACGCTGGGCCCAGACCCACATCAAAAGCCGCGCCGGTGCCCAGCTTGCCACCATCGTGCTGGGCTGCCTTATCTTCATTGACGACTATTTCAACTGCCTGACCGTGGGCAGCGTTATGCGGCCCATCACGGATAAGCACCGGGTCTCCCGGGCCAAGCTGGCTTATCTGATCGACGCTACCGCCGCGCCCATCTGCATCATTGCACCCATCTCCTCCTGGGCCGCCGCCGTGGCGGGCTTTGCCGAGGACGGCCAGGGCCTGAACCTCTTCATCCGGGCCATTCCCTTCAACTTCTATGCCATCTTGACGGTGGTCATGATGGTGGGCATGGTGGTAATGAAGGTGGAGTTCGGCACCATGGCCATTTTCGAGCGCAACGCCGAGGAGACCGGAGACCTGTTCTCCGGCCCCAACCCCTACGCCATGATGGACGAGGAAACGGTGGAGGACAAGGGCCGGGTGCTGGATCTGGTGCTGCCCATCGTGGCGCTGGTGATCTGCTGCGTCATCGGCATGATCTACTCCGGAGGCTTCTTCTCCGGCACCGGCTTCGTGGAGGCGTTCTCCAACTCTGACGCATCGGTGGGACTGATGCTGGGCTCTGCCTTCGCGCTGGTGTTCACCGTCGTGTACTACATGATCCGCCGCAGCCTGACCTTCCGCCAGATGATGGAGTGCATCCCCGAGGGCTTCAAGGCCATGGTGCCCGCTATTTTGATCCTGACCTTCGCCTGGAGCCTGAAGGCTATGACGGACTCCCTGGGCGCCAAGTACTTCGTCCGTGACTTTGTCCAGGGCAATGCCGCCAGCTTCCAGATGTTCCTGCCGGCCATCGTGTTCGTCATCGGCTGCCTGCTGGCCTTTGCCACCGGCACCAGCTGGGGCACCTTCGGCATGCTGATCCCCATCGTCCAGAACGTGTTCTCCATGGACGATCCTCTGGCCATCGTGTGCATTTCCGCCTGCATGGCCGGCGCCGTGTGCGGCGACCACTGCTCTCCTATCTCCGATACCACCATCATGGCCTCCGCCGGTGCCCAGTGCGACCATGTGAGCCATGTGTCCACCCAGCTGCCCTATGCCGTGGTAGCGGCTGCCGTCAGCTTTGTGAGCTACATCGTGGCGGGCATCGTGCCCAACGCGTTCGTGGCGCTGCCGGTATCCATCGTGCTGATGCTGTGCACGCTGGTGGTGATCCGTGTGATCCACGGCAAAAAGACCGCGTAATGAAAACAAAAAAAGCGCCGCCCGGCCGGGCGGCGCTTTTTTTGATCAGGTGTTCGGTTCCAGAGGCTGCACGGTAAAGTGCAGCTTTGCCGGGGAGTGAGGGTACTGGCGGAAAAAGGCCCGGACGATCCGGTCGCAGACCTTGCAGCTGTTTTCATAGTTGGCCTGGGGCAGCATGAGGATGTACTGGGACACACTGCACCGGGCGGCGATGTCGCCCCGGCGGAGGCTGGTGCGGATCAGCTCCTGCAGGTTTTCCATGCACCGGTCCAGGCTGCGCTTGGCCAGCTCCTCGCCGGCGGCGTCCGTGACGGAGAGCAGGCAGATGTGCACCGCGTCCCCGCTGCGGGCCACGGCACGGGCTTCGGCATGGTAAATGACCTTGAAAAAGTCATAGTCGCAGAAGAGAGCGCCGCTGAGACCGTCAGGCTCCCGCAGCTGCTCGCGCAGCGTGCCCATGGACACGGCCCGGTCATTGACCGTGCGCACGGCCTCCCGGTACAGCGCCCGGGACTCGTCCGCCGGCATGATGCCGAAGTTGTCGAACAGCAGCTGGCTCATGTCCTCATAGATGGAGATGACTTCCCGCTGCTGGCCCTGGGCCAGAAGATCCCGCATCAGATGCTGATAGATCAGCTCGTTGTAGGGCTCGATGGTGATGGCGCCGCGGCACAGTGCCGCGGCCTGGTCCATCTGATCCCGCTCTTCCAGCAAGGTGAGCGTCTCCAGCAGCGTGTGGATATAGAGATTGTGGAAATAGGCCGAAATGGGAATGACCCATGCCTCGCTGGAGAGCTTTTGCAAAAAGTCGCCCCGATACAGCTCCAGGGCCTGCAGATAATTCTCCAGCCGCTGGTCATCGCTTTGGGCCATGGCACCGGCGCGGCAGAGCCGCTCGAACTCGTCCACGTCAAAGAAGAACGGAACGTCCGGGTTCCAGGTGTAGTTTCCGTCCCGGCGGATGATGAGGGAGTGGCCGGCGGTACTGTCCAGCTGGTTGAGAGAAGAGCGCACCCGGTGGAACATGGTCTTGAGTGCGTTGAGGGGATTGGAGCTGCTCTCGCCGTCGCTCCACAAAAGACCCACCAGCTCGTCCTGGGTAATGGAGCGGCTGCGGCAATAGATCATGTACGCCAGCAGCAGCCATACTTTTCGGGAGCGGTTGTCGCTGTCATTGATCTCCTGGTCGCCTTTACGGACAGAAAAGTTGCCAAACATCCGCACTTCGAGGACATGATCCGCCATCTGACATCACCACCTTTTCCCAAAACCTTCCACACATAACTCGCCCAATATATATGTACAACATAGCACACTTGGAAAAACATTGCAAGCAAAAGTGGGCGGATACACAATTTGCCGGAAAAAGAAAAAGAAGTGCAAAAAAATACTTTACCTTTCCAAGAGGGTGTGTTATACTGATGATGTAAAATTTTACTTATAACCAGGTACATATAGAAAGGAAGACGCATTTTGCAGAAGTTTTTCAAGCGTATGCTGCCGCTGGTACTGGCAGTGTGCCTGCTGAGCGGCTGCGGTCAAAGCGGGGAGGAGCTCTCCGACGAGCAGGCCGAGGTCGATCTTACCCAGACGGAAGAGGTCGCTCCGGAGGAGGCCTACGTGGATGTGACCCCGCTGGACGAGGTGGAGCTGGAGGACGAGGCGGTGGCCCTGGCTGCCTCCCCTGCGCTGGACACCATGCTGGTGCCGGAGGCCTCCGGCACCCAGACTAAGGAGAACAGCAAGGCCGTCATTGACTACTCCAATACGAAAGACGGCTATGTGATGGTCAAGTATACCGCCTCCACCTCCAAGCGGCTCAAGGCCCAGCTCAAGGGCCCCACCACCACCTATACCTACAACATCACCGCCGGAAAGTGGGAGACGTTCCCCCTGTCTGACGGCAACGGCAGCTATCAGGTGACCGTCTACGAGAACATCTCCGGTTCCAAGTACTCCACCGTGCTCTCTGCCAGCTTTACCGCCTCCATGACGGATGAGTTCGCTCCCTTCCTGCGGCCCAACCAGTATGTGGACTATGAAAATGCGCCCAATACGGTGGCCAAGGCCAAGGAGCTGACCGCCGGCATGACGGACCCGCTGCAGAAGGTGAAGGCAGTCTATGACTTCGTGGTCAACAACCTCACCTACGACAAGCAGCTGGCCGCCACGGTGCAAAGCGGATATCTGCCGGTACTGGACTCGGTTCTGGCCAGCAAGAAGGGCATCTGCTTCGACTATGCCGCATTGATGACCGGCATGCTCCGCAGCCAGGGCGTTCCCTGCAAGCTGGTCGTGGGCTATGCGGGCACCGCCTATCACGCCTGGATCAGTGTGTGGTCTGAGGAGACCGGATGGATCAACGGTGCCATCTATTTTGACGGCACCTCCTGGCAGCGGATGGACCCCACCTTTGCCTCCAGCGGACGGCAGAGCGCGGCCATCATGCAGTATATCGGCGACGGGAAAAACTACACCGCCAAATACTTCTACTAAAGCGGATTTTGTCTTTACGAACCGGCGGAATTGGTTTAAAATGGGCTTGCGGTTGATCTGCAAGCCCATTTTTTTGGATTTGAGGACTGATAATGAAAAACGAAAAACTGAGCAATGAGCAAATTTCGGGCCTTTGCATGGAGCTTTCTTTGCTGCTGCACGCCGGCGTGCGGGCGGGAGACGGCCTGGCTCTTCTGGCGGAGGAGTCCCGGGGGGATGACCGGGCCTGGCTGGAGGAGATGGCCCGGCAGGTGGACGACGGAGCGTCGCTGGCCGCAGCCCTGGGCGGCTCCGGCCGCTTTCCCGACTATGTCTCCGGCCTTTTGGAGATGGGGGAGCGCTCCGGCCGGACGGAGGAGGCCCTGCGGTCGCTGTCCGTCTATTATGAAGAACGCAGCCGGATGGAGCGGCGCCTGCGCAGCGCCCTTTTGTATCCGGCGGTGATGCTGCTTTTGATGCTGGCAGTGATCGTGATCCTGCTTGCCAAGGTGCTGCCGGTATTTGACGAGGTATATGCCTCCCTGGGTGGACAGCTCACCGGTGTGGCCGGCGGGCTTTTGTCCCTGGGCCGGGCGCTGGACGCGGCCATGCCGGTGCTGTGTGCACTGCTGGTGCTGATCGTGGCGTTTTTGGGGGCCTTTGCCGCCGTGCCCTCGTTCCGGGCGCGGATCATGGGCCTGTGGCGCCGTACCCGGGGGGACAAGGGCCTCTCCCGCATGATGTCCACTGCCCGCTTTGCCCAGGCGCTGGCCATGGGCCTTGGCAGCGGACTGCCTCTGGAGGAGGCGCTCGGTCTGGCCGGACAGCTGCAAAAGGACATTCCCACCGCCCAGGCCCGCTGCCAGGACTGCATGCAGCGGCTGGAGCGGGGCGAGGACCTGGCCGCCGCCATGAGCGCTTCCGGCGTGCTGCCCGGCGCCAGCTGCCGGCTGGTTGCACTGGGCCAGCGCAGCGGCACGGGCGATACGGTCATGGAGGAAGTGGCCCGCCGGCTGAGCGAAGAGAGCGAGTACGCTTTGGAGGCCCGGGTGGGCCAGGTGGAGCCGGCACTGGTGCTGGTGACCTCCCTGCTGGTGGGTGCGATCCTGCTTTCCGTCATGCTGCCGCTGATGAACATCATGACGGCCATCGGGTGAGTGTATGAGGCGGCAGAGACGTTGGCCCGCCCTTTTGGCCGGGCTGCTGGCCCCGGTGGTGTTCGCCGCCGGCGTGCTGGTATTTTTCACGGCGCTGAACCATCTGGACAGCGGCCGGAAGACGGAGGGACGGACCCAGCTGGAGCAGTCGCTGCGCCGGGCGTCGGCGGCGTGCTACGCGGCCGAGGGGATCTACCCGCCGGATCTTGCGTATTTGGAGGAGCACTACGGCGTGCAGGTGGATGAAGAGCGCTACACGGTGGATTACCGGGCGTTCGCCTCCAACCTGATGCCGGATATCACAGTGCTGGAAAACGAGAAATGATGCGAAAAAAACCGGTTCAACACCATATGGAAGGGCTGCTGGTGCTGCTGCTGTTCGGTGTGTTCGCCGCCTGCATATTGTCGGTGCTGCTGACGGGGGCGGGGCGCTACCGCGCCCTGACAGAGCGGGACGACGCGTCCTACTCCTGGCGCACTGCGGCTCAGTACCTGACCACCCGTATCCGCCAGGCGGATACAGCGGGCGGCGTGCACGTAGGCGCCTTTGACGGCGGCGAAGGGGAGGACACCCTCTTCCTCACCGAGCAGATCGACGGTGTGGCCTATACCACCCGGGTCTATTGGTATGACGGATCCCTGCGGGAGCTGTTTGCCGAGGAGGGCACAGAGCTGGACAAGGACGCCGGAGAGGCGGTGCTCTCCTCCGGCGGCGTGCGCTTTTTTGAGACGGACAGCGGCGTGAGCGCGGAGCTCACCGGCGCGGACGGGGAAGTCACCCGTCTGGATTGGACCCTCCGCAGCGGAGAGGGGGCGCCGTCATGAGAAGCAAGGCGCCTTTGGTGCTGATGGAGCAGCTGGTCATGGTGCTGGTGTTTGCCCTGGCGGCGGCGCTGTGCGTGCAGGTGTTCGTGCTCTCGGACCAGACCTCCCGGAGCCATGAGGCCCGGGACCGGGCCGTAGTGGCCGCCCAGAACGCTGCCGAGAACCTCAAGGGCTGCGGAGGCGATTATGCCGCCGCGGCAGAGCGCTGGGGCGGAGACTGGAACGGCTCCATGTGGGGCATTTCCTACGACGAGGCCTGGCAGGTGTGCCAAGACCAGAGCCAGGCGGCCTACCATGTGCTGGTGACGCCGGCGGAAAGCGGCCGGGACTTGCTGGGGCAGGCCCAGGTGACGGTGTATACGGCGGAGGGAGACGTGCTGTTCTCCATCCCCGTGGCCTGGCAGGAGGTGACGGACGTTGGGTGAAAAAGAGCGGTTTTCCCCGCCTGCCGTAGGCGGAAGTTCTCTGCTGGTCATCTTTGCCGTGCTGTGCCTGACGGTGTTCGCCCTGCTGGGCCTTTCCAGTGTGCAGGCCAGCGGCCGGCTCTCCGACGCGTCGGCCCAGGCCGTTTCCGCTTACTATACGGCCGACTGCCAGGCGGAGGAGATCCTCTCGGCCCTGCGGCAGGGCGAGGTCCCGGAGGGCGTGCGGCAGGAAGAGAACGGCGTGTACGCCTATACCTGCCCCATTTCCGACACCCAGGCCCTGGAGGTGCGCGTGCGCGTGGACGGCGGGACGTGGACGGTGCTTCGCTGGCAGGCGGTGTCCACCGCCCAGTGGGAGGCGGACGAGAGTCTGGATCTTTGGGACGGCGGCGTCCCTATGAATTGAGTCAAAGGAGCGATTCCCATGCGTGAATTGTTGGATATTTTGGAACAGGCGGTGCAGGACCGTGCATCCGACCTTTTTATCGTGGCAGGCGGCCCGGTCAGCGAAAAGCGGGACGGGCGCATCATGCCCATCAGCGGCGAGAAGGTGTTCCCCGGTGAGACGGAGCGGCTGATCGCCGGCCTTTATGACCTGGCGGACCGGTCCATGGAGCGCTACCGCCAGACCGGCGACGACGATTTCTCCTTCGCGGTATCGGGCCTTGCCCGCTTCCGGGTCAACGCCTATCAGCAGCGCGGCTCTCTGGCTGCCGTGGTGCGCGTGGTGGCGTTCGAGATCCCGGACCACACCGCGCTGCACATTCCCGACGCCGTCATGGACCTGGCGGACGTGTCCCACGGCATGGTGCTGGTCACCGGCACCGCCGGCAGCGGCAAATCTACCACCCAGGCGTGCATCATCGACCGGATCAACCGCACCCGGCAGGCCCATATCATCACGCTGGAGGACCCCATCGAATACCTCCACCGGGACCAGAAGAGCATCGTCAGCCAGCGGGAGATCGCCATCGATACCACGGATTATCTCTCCGCCCTGCGGGCCTGTCTGCGCCAGGCGCCGGACGTGATCTTGCTGGGAGAGATGCGGGACCATGAGACCATCCGCACCGCCATGACCGCGGCGGAGACGGGCCACCTGCTCATCGCAACGCTCCACACCAACGGGGCGGTGAACACCATCGACCGCATCATCGACTCCTTCCCCAGCACCCAGCAGTCCCAGATCCGGGTCCAGCTGAGCATGGTGCTGCACACGGTGGTTTCTCAGCGGCTGCTGCCCGACAAGCGGGGCGGCATGATCCCCGCCTGCGAGATCATGCACATGACGCCCGCCATCCGCAGCATGATCCGCGACTGCAAGAACCACCAGATCGACAATGCCATCGCAGCCGGCGGCGCGGAGGGCATGTGCTCCATGGATCAGTCCATTCTGGAGCTCTACCGCAAGGACTTCATCACCCGGGAGACGGCGCTGGATTATGCCGACAATCCCGAGCAGATGCTCCGCCGCATGGGATAAGACGATATGAAGAAAAAAGTAAGGCTTGGGATCATGGCGGTGCTGGCCATCGTGCTGGTGGTCAGCGCGGTCATGCTGATCCGCCAGCAGATGGAATACCGCCGGGGCGAGGAGATCTACCAGGAGGCTGAGGCGCTGGTGGAGCTGCCGGACCTGAGCGACCTGCCCGCGCCGGAGGTCCAGGAACCGGAGGGAGAGACGGAGCAGGAGGAAAAGCCGGTCTATGTGGACCCCTATGCCGACGCCCTGCGGAATATGGACTTCACCGCGCTGCGGGAGGTCAACGACGATGTGCTGGGCTGGATCCTCATTCCCAACACCGTGATTTCCTACCCGCTGGTGCAGGGAGACGACAACGAATACTACCTCAACCACACCTGGAAAAAGTGGACCAGCGTGGTGGGCGCCATTTTCATGGAGAGCGCCAACAGCCCGGATCTCAGCAATTTCAATACCATTATCTACGGACACCGGATGAACAACGGCTCCATGTTCGCCTCGCTGAAGTACTATAAGACCCTCAGCTACTGGCAGTCCCACCCCTATGTCTACATCACCAACGACGCCGGGAGCCACCAGTACGAGATCTTCGCGGCCTATGAGGTCAGCACGGCGGGCGAGACTTACCGCCTTCAGTTTGCGGACACCCAGGCCCGCCAGGATTTCATTGACTACTGCCTGGAACAGTCCGTCATCGACACGGGCGTGGTGCCCAACACCTACGACCGGATCTTGACCCTCTCCACCTGCACCGGCAACGGCCACGCCACCCGCTGGGTGGTGCAGGCGGTGCTGCGGGGCGAGGCCCCGTCGGACACGGCGGAGCAGGAGCCGGAGGCATCCCAGGAGCCGGAGACTGTTCCTGAAACTCCCGAAACTCCTGAGACCGGGGAGACGCCGGAAACCCAGGCGCCCCAGGAGACGGAAGAGGGCTCGTCTTTGCTGGACATCGCCCTGGGCAGCGTCACCGGCGGCTCTGCGGAGGACGAAACACAGGCGGACGATACACCGCCCGCCCAGTGACAGGAAAGATACAGGGCGCCCCTTATCTGGGGCGCCCTTACTTCAAAGTGCGGAAAAGGAGGAAAGTCACATGAGCCGGGAGACGGTTTTGGAGGCGCTGCGCCGCAGCGGCGGCGCGTTTTTATCCGGGGAGGAGCTCAGCCGGCAGCTGGGGCTGAGCCGCACCGCCGTGTGGAAGGCGGTGGACGCCCTGCGGCGGGCAGGATATGACATCGAGGCCCGGACAGGCCTTGGCTACCGGCTTGCCGCCGTGCCGGACTTGCTGACGGAGCCGGAGATCCGCAGCCTGCTGGGCAGCGTGGACCGGGTGGGAAAGACCCTGGTGTGCCTGGACGAGGTGGACTCCACCAACAACTATGCCAAGAGCCTGGCGGTCTCCGGCGCGGCGGACGGCACCGTGGTGGTGGCGGACGGGCAGACGGCGGGCCGGGGCCGCATGGACCGCGCCTTCCTCTCCCCAAAAGGGAAGGGCATCTATCTGACGGCCCTGCTGCGGCCGAGCCTGCCGCCGGAGCGGCTGATGTCCGTCACGGCCATGGCAGGCGTGGCCGTATGCCAGGCGGTGGAAGAGGTCTGCGGCGTGCAGCCGGGGCTCAAGTGGCCCAATGACCCTATTTTAAACGGCAAAAAGCTCAGCGGTATTTTGACGGAGCTTTCCCTGGAGGCGGAGAGCGGGCGTCTTCAGTACCTGGTGGTGGGCATCGGCCTGAACGTGAGCCAGGAGCCGGAGGACTTTTCTCCCCAGGTGCGCCCCATCGCCACCTCTTTGGTCCAGGCCCTTGGCCATCCGGTGTCCCGTCCTGCTCTGGCAGCGGCGGAGATCCGGGCGCTGGACCGGCTGTACCGGGCGCTGGAGGCGGGGGACACGGCGTCGTATCTGGCCGATTACCGCCGCTGCTGCGTCAATCTGGGCAAGCGGGTGCAGCTCATCGGCCCCCAGGGGCGTACGCAGGCCCTGGCGCTGGACGTGGACGACCAGTTCGGACTGGTGGTGCGCCTGGACAATGGAGAGGAGCGGGTGGTCCGCTCCGGTGAGGTCTCCGTCCGGGGCATGGACGGCTATGTGGAATAGAGTAAAAAACGGACGGCATTTGAATGCCGTCCGTTTTTTTGGTTCAGTTCCCGTCGATGTGGTTTTGGATGCGCTGCATGATCATCTCCAGGGCCACCAGATTGTGCCCGCCCTCCAGCACCACGATGTCCGCGTACTTCCGGGAGGGCTCCACGTACCGCTCGTGCATGGGCTTGACGGTGGTGAGGTACTGGTTGACCACCGACTGGAGCGTGCGGCCCCGTTCCTCCACGTCCCGCAGGCACCGGCGCAGGATGCGCACGTCCGCGTCCGTCTCCACGAAGATCTTGATGTCAAACATGTCCCGCAGGGCGGGGTTCTGGAAAATGAGGATGCCCTCCACGATGATGACCTTGTTGGGCATCACGGTGACCGTCTTGTCCGTGCGGTTGTGCTCCACATAGGAGTAGACGGGGCACTGGACGCTGTGGCCGGCCTTGAGCTGGCGCAGGTGCTCCACCAGCAGCTCCGTTTCAAAGGCGGCAGGGTGGTCATAGTTGACCTGGGCCCGCTCTTCGTAGGTCTTGCCCTCCTGGCGCTTGTAGTAGCTGTCGTGGCCGATGACGGTGACGGCGTCACCAAAGTGCTCTTTCAGGTGCCGGGTCAGGGTGGTTTTCCCGGAGCCGGTGCCGCCGGCGATGCCGATGAGGATGGTATCCATGCAACTTTCTCCCTTCCGCGGTACCTGGAAACAAAATCACCGCATAATTCATCTTATTATACAGCCTGCACCAAAAAACCGCAAGGGATGCGCCGGAAAGACAGCAAAAATTCCGCCCCTGCTGAAAAATGGCGAAAAACCAAAAATTCCGCCCCGTCGTACTTGACGGCAGGGCGGAAAGCCGATATTATGTTATGTAAAGCATTGAACCATTCGGAAGGAGTGCCCTTATGGCTATGAAACGCTGCCCCGTCTGCGGGGAAAAATATTCCGATACATATAAAAACTGTCCCTTCTGCGAGGAGGAGGCGGCCGAGCGCAGCGGCGGCAAGATCCGCCGCGGCGGCAGACGCTCTGCCTCCAAGGGCCAGCCCAATCTGCTGACGCCCACGCTGGTGGTGCTGATCCTCATCATGCTGGCCCTTTTGGTCTATCTGCTCTTCGGCGACCAGTTCCAGAAAAAAGAGGAGACGCCCAACACGCCGGTGGAGGAGGTCACGCCCGGTGAGGAGGAGACCGGCGAAGGCGAGACGCCTGCCGGCGAGGACGGCGAGGTGGATATGCCCGAGGATCCGTCTGTGCCCTCCACCGGGGATGACACCCAGGAAGAGCCGGACACCTCCGGTGAGCTGACCTATGAGACGGCCTCCGCCCTGCCGGACGGCCTGACCCTGAGCACCACGGACTTCACTCTCAAGACCGTGGGCGAGAGCCATACCGTCACCGTCTCCGGCGGCAGCGGCAGCTATACCTGGATCAGCGAGGATGAGGGTATCGCCTCTGTGGACTCCAGCGGCAAGATCACTGCCGTCTCCCGCGGTACGGTGAACGTGCTGGTGACAGACGGCAGCAAGAAGGCCGTGTGCATCGTCCGGTGCAACGTCAGCGGCAGCGCCGACTCCTCGTCGGGCACCAGCAGCGGCACCAGCACATCGTCCTCCAGCCTGAAGGCAGGCTCCGCCGTGGTGACCAATGCCGGCAACGGCGTGTTCGTGCGCTCCGGCCCCGGCACGGAGAACGAGGCCCTGGCCACCCTCTCCAACGGCGCGGAGGTCAAGATCGTGGAGAGCGCCGGCAGCGGCTGGTACAAGATCACCTTCGCCGGCAACGGCGGCGTAGACACCACCGGCTACATGAAGGGCGAGTTCCTGGCCAATCAGTAAGGAAGAAAAAAGATCCCCGGATGCCGTGCATCCGGGGATCTTTCGTTGCGTATGGCCGGGAAATGTGGTATCATATCAAACTGTATCAGTATGTGAAGAGCAAGGAGCGTAGCTATGACCACTCGTGAATTTCAGCAAAAGTCGCCGCTGGCGATCTTCCTTTCCTACTTCCGGCCCCACCGGAAGCTGTTCATCATGGACCTTTCCTGCGCGCTGATGATCTCCCTGATCGATCTGGCGTTCCCCTATATCTCCCGCTGGTGCATGTACGAGCTGCTGCCCCAGAACGCCTACCGCACGTTTTTCGCGGTGATGGCGGTGGTGTTCGTGGCGTTTGCCCTGCGGGCGGTGTTCCAGTATATCATCTGCTACTGGGGCCATACCTTCGGCATTCTGGTGGAGGCGGATATCCGCCGGGACCTGTTCCGCCACATGCAGGAGCTGAGCTTTGACTACTACGACCGCAACCGCACCGGCCAGCTCATGAGCCGCCTGACTGCGGACCTCTTCGACATCACGGAGCTGGCGCACCACGGCCCGGAGGACATCTTCATCTCCGGCGTGACCATTGTGGGTTCTCTTGCCATCATGTTCACCATCCAGTGGCAGCTGGCGCTGGTGATCGCGCTGATCCTGCCGGTATTCTTCGCTGTGGTGTGGAAGTGCCGCAAGTCTATGAACGATGCGTCCCGCCATGTCAAGCAGCGCACCGCGGTCATCAACGCCGACATCGAGTCGGGCCTGTCCGGTATCCGCACCGCCAAGGCCTTTGCCAACGAGGAGGCGGAGCTAAAGAAGTTCGACTCCTCCAACGACAGCTTCAAAACCTCCAAGCGGGCGTTCCACAAGGCCATGGGCCGCTTCAACGCCACCATGGAGTTCTTTTTGACCATCCTTTCCGTGGCGGTCATCGCCGTGGGCGGCCTGCTCATCATGCAGGGCCGCATGGACACGGTGGACCTCATTACCTTCAGCCTGTATATCACCACGTTTGTCAACCCCGTCCGCAAGCTCTCCAACTTCGCCGAGCTCTTTGCCAACGGCACTGCGGGCCTGGGCCGGTTCATCGAGCTGATGCGGGAGGAGCCCGCCATGCAGGACGCGCCGGACGCCAAGGTGCTCACCGATGTCCGCGGCCAGGTGGATGTGGACCATGTGAGCTTTGCCTACCAGGATGATCTGGACGTGCTCCATGATGTGGACCTGCACATCCGCCCCGGCGAGACCGTGGCGGTGGTGGGTCCCTCCGGCGGCGGCAAGTCCACGCTGTGCCAGATGATCCCCCGGTTCTACGATGTGACGGAGGGCGCCGTGCGCATCGACGGACAGGACGTGCGCTCTGTGACCCAGGAATCTTTGCGTCAGAATGTGGGCGTGGTGCAGCAGGAGGTGTTCCTGTTCGCGGCCAGTATCCTGGAGAACATCCGCTACGGCCGCCCCGGCGCCACGGAGGAAGAGGTGGCCCGGGCGGCAAAGCTGGCGGAGATCTACGACGATATCATCGCCATGCCCGACGGCTTCAACACCTATGTGGGCGAGCGGGGCGCTCTGCTCTCCGGCGGACAGAAGCAGCGCATCTCCATCGCCCGTATTTTCCTGAAAGACCCTCCCGTCCTCATTCTGGATGAGGCCACCTCCGCTCTGGACAGCGTGACGGAGGCCAAGCTCCAGGAGACCTTTGAAAAGCTCTCCCAGGGGCGCACCACCATCATCATCGCCCATCGCCTCTCCACGGTCCGCAACGCTGACCGTATCGCCGTTATCGAGGAGGGCCGCATTGCCGAGCTTGGCACCCACGAGGAGCTGATGGCGAAGAACGGCGCCTATGCCGCCCTGGTGCGGACCCAGGAGCTGCGCCATGGATAAGGGGGCGCTGCTGGACCGGCTGGGGGCGGCCGGCGAGGAGCGGCTGGCCCTTTCCCGGGTGCTGGACCGCTATGAGCAAAGCCGCCGCCGGGGCACCGGTGAGGCTACGGATTTCCTCACGCCCCAGCAGCGTCTTCGGTCGCTGGAGCTATTGCGCCTGGCAGGAGCCGGGGAGAGCGACTATGTATGCACCGGCGGCTACCCGGAGGCGGAGCGGCAGGTGATCTTGTTCCTGCCGGACTGGCTGGAGGCGGAGACGGCGGAGACCATGAGTCCCATCCGCTGCCTGCGGGCGTCCTTCCGGGCGGAAAAACCCCTGAGCCACCGGGATTTTCTGGGCAGTCTCATGGGCATGGGCGTTGCCCGGGAAAAGGTGGGCGACATCCTGGTGACGGCCGAGAGCGCAGATATCCTGGTGCTGGACACGGTGGCGGACTTCCTGCTGCAAAGCTGGGACAGTGCCGGCCGGACACGACTGCATCTTTCGGAGGTGGAGCGCAGCTGCATCCATATTCCCCAGGCATCTACGGAGGAGGTGCGGGACACGGTTTCCTCCTTGCGGCTGGACGCGGTGATCGCCGCAGGACTGCGCATGTCCCGGGGAAAGGCGGCGGAGCTGGTGTCCTCCGGCCGGGTGCAGGTGAACTGGATGGAGTGCACCAAGGCGGACAAGCTCCTGGCAGAGGGAGACACGGTCTCCGCCCGGGGCTTTGGCAAATTCCGATTGGCGGAGGTGGGCGGCACCACGAAAAAGGGCCGCATCTCCGTGACACTGCTGCGGTATGTGTGAAGATAAGGAGCGGTCGCCATGGCGAAGTACGAATATGAATTTGAGACTGTGAATTGCGACAGCGCCTCCGGGTTCAGCCTTTTCGGCGGCGTGGGCCTGGTCACCGACGGGCATCGGGAGATCATCGCCCGGCGGGCGTCGGAGGGCTGGCGGTACGCCGGGTGCATCCCCTCGAGCCAGCGGGCCGGAGGATTTATCGAAACTGTGGATTTGGTGTTTGAACGGCCTGTGGCCGAAGGGTAAGGAGGCATATTATGGATCAAAAACAGATCGACCGGATCAACGAACTGGCCCGCAAGGCCAAGAGCCCCGAGGGACTTACGGAATGGGAAGCGGCAGAGCGCGCCGCCCTGCGACGGGAGTATGTGGACGCGGTACTGGGTAGCCTGAAAGGGCAGCTGAACCGCACCTACATCGTGGATGAGCAGGGCAATAAGCATAAGCTGAAAAAGAAAGGGGAGTAAGGCGTGGCTTCCCAAAAGAAGAAAACAGACTGGGGCTGGCCGCTCATTATCGTGCTGTTTGTGATCGGCGCGTGGCCCATCGCCCTGGTGCTGCTTCTCATCAAGCTTTTCAAAAAGGACGGACAAAAGCAGCGCGTGCAGGCGCCGCCCCTGTCCGGGAGCATCCCGGAAAAACAGGAGACGGCCCCCAAGGCGCGGAAAGGGGCCGGGGTGACCCGCTCCCCCGCGGAAAAGCGGTCCACGGCCCGGATGCTGCGGATCGTGGGCGCTATCGTGGCCGCCGTGGGCCTTGTGGCCTGCTGGGAGCCCATCCAGATGATGATCTTCATGGGCGGGGTGGATCTTTGGTATGTGGAGGACCTGCTGGCGGCCCTGGCACTGACTGTGGGCGGTGCGGCGATGCTGTGCAGCGGCACGGTCATGGACCGTCGGCTCAAACGGTACGCCAAGTACCTGGCGGTCCTGGGGGACTATGAGGCCATGTCCCTGGAGCAGCTGAGCCGCACTCTGGGCTTTTCCCGCAGCCAGGTGGAGCGGGATCTGGAGAAAATGCTGGATCAGGGTTACTTCGGTCCCACGGCTTACCTGAACATGGAGCTGGGGTACCTGTTCCGCAGCGGCAAGGCCATGGAGGAGCTGCGGGCCAAGCAGGCGGCACAGGCCGCGCAGGCGGCGCAGACGCCCAAGGAGGCGGAGGAGGGCTATTCCGGCATCCTGCGCAGCATCCGCCGGGCCAACGACGCCATTGCAGACCCGGTGCTCTCCGCCAAGATCGACCGGCTGGAGGAGATCACCGCCCGCATTTTCCGGGCGGTGGAGGAGGACCCCAGGAAGGCCGGGCGCATCGATACGTTCCTCAACTATTATCTGCCCACCACCCAGAAGCTGCTGGACTCCTACGCGGAGTTTGAATCTGCCGGCGTGGAGGGGGAGAACCTGCGCCAGGCAAAGGGGCGCATCGAGTCCACCATGGACGCCATCATCCGCGGCTTTGAACACCAGCTGGACGAGCTGTATAAGGCGGACGCCATGGACGTGGACAGCGATATCCGGGTCATGGAGACCATGCTCCGGCGGGATACGGCCACGGTGGAGGAGGACTTCGGCCTGGGTGCCGCGGCGGAGCGGAAGGAAAAAACATAAACGCACTTACGGCAGGGCGGACCCGGTTGGACGGGTCCGCCCTGTCGGCAAAATGCATAAAACACAAATGACCACACAGGGAAAACACCCAAAAGAATCAGGTGGAATTGCACAATAGATTGAAATAAAATTTAGATAAAATAACAATTAAATGCGGGCGCGAAACGGTTCGAACAGAGAGAATGGCGACAAAACCACCAAAATGGGAAGCAGGATTTCTCTACCGCCATCGGGGCCTGTTCAATTGACACGGCGTGGCAGGAAAGGATATACTGGATATGCTGACAAGCGTCCCTAAAAAGGTGTTAATTCGCCGATTTTCGAACACTGTGAAACATTTGAACGAGGAGGATCAGACATGAAAGACATCGTAGAGATCCGCTGGCACGGCCGTGGCGGCCAGGGCGCAAAGACCGCGTCCCTGCTGCTTGCGGACGCCGCCTTCAACACGGGCAAGTATGTCCAGGGTTTCCCGGAATACGGCCCGGAGCGTATGGGCGCGCCCATCACGGCGTACAACCGGATCAGCTCTGAGCGCAGCACTGTCCACTCCAACATTTACTTCCCCGACTATGTGGTCGTGGTGGATGAGACTCTGCTCTCCGCCGTGGACGTGACCGCCGGATTGAAGAAGGAAGGCGCCATCGTCATCAACT
>CABQCB010000013.1 GCA_902462475.1 uncultured Oscillibacter sp.
CAGACGCACGGTCACGGCGCAGCCGCACACGCATGTTCCCGGCGAGACGGCGCGGATGCGCCCGTCCATGGCATTGAAGCCCCGCAGGGCATCACTGACCACACAGGCGCCGTATGTGCGCAGTTGTTCCAGCGTTTCCCGGGGCAGCCGCTCTGGGTCCGCCCCCACAAAATAGTCCTTTCCCGGCATGGATCTGGCCTCCTGTTCTCCGCCGCAGCGGTGATTGACTTTACCCTATCACGCTTTTATAATTAAGTAAAATATTTGTTTTCAATGGATATATCAATTTTTTTGATAGAAAGCAGGCGGCCTATGAAGCTCTCCCAGATGCGTTATTTCTCCGCGGTGTGCCACCTGGGCAGCGTCACCCAGGCGGCGGAGCAGCTGCATATTTCCCAGCCGGCCATTACGGCGGCCATCCAGGCCCTGGAAAAGGAGCTGGGCGTGCTGCTGCTGTGCCGGGGACGGCGGGCGCTGGTGCCCACGCCGGATGGGGAGGCCTTTTGGAAGCAGTGCGACGAGATACTGGCCCGGGTGGATGCCCTGACGGAGAAGTTCCAGGAGCTGGGGCGGCAGCGCAGCACCATTTCCGTGGGCATTCCGCCCATGGTGGGCTTTTTCCTCTTTCCGCAGATCTTCGCCGATTTCACCCGCATGCACCCGGAGATCCATATGAAGCTGACGGAGGCGGGGTCGGAGACGGCCCGGGAGCTGGTGAAGGACGGCACGCTGGAGCTGGCCATCATTGCCGTGGGGGACACGCCCCCGGCGGCGCTGGACGCCCAGATGCTCCTGCGCACCCAGATGATGTTTTGCGTGAACCGGGACCATCCCCTGGCCGGGCGGGCGTTCGTGGAGCTGACGGATATCGCCCGGGAGCCGCTGATCCTCTTTACCGGCGGGCACTACCACCAGCACATGCTGCAAAGCCGGTTCCAGGGGCTGGGCATCACGCCCAACGTGCTGTTTTACTCCAATCAGCTGCTGACCATCAAGAGCTTTCTGCGCAGGAATCTGGCGGCGGCGTTTTTGCTGCCCCAGGTCATCGAGCCTGGAGAGGCCATCGCGGCCATCCCCGTCCGTCCGGCGCTGGGGCTCAACATCGCCGTGGTGTGGCGGCGGGACGTGTTCATCACCCGGGAGGCCCGGCAGTTCATTCACTTTATGAAGTCCCGCTTTGAAGAGCGGGAGGAGCTGGCGCCGTAAAGGCACAGCAAAGCCGGCAGGCCGCGTATGCGGCCTGCCGGCTTGTTTTTTGCGCTGGATGAAGCCCGTCACATAAGTCCTGTCACGCGCCCGGTCAGGCGCACCCACAGCCGTCCGGTGAGGGCGGGCCAGAGGAAGGTGAAGATGGGGCTGAGGGCCAAAAACCACACGGGAGACCACACCAGCACCGCCAGGGGCACCAGGGCCGCTGTCAGAACGGCCAGGGAGCGGGGCAGACAGCCGATGCCCAAAATGAGGGCGGTCTTCCAAAGGGAGAGGAACGGGCGGAGCGGGTCCTGCCGGATCAGCGGCGGCACGAACACCGCCGCCAGTGCCAGACAGGCAAGGCAGAACAGCGCGCCCGCCCAGAAGAGCACCCGCACCTGGCCCGGCAGGGAGCCCACCGCCTGGAGATACAGGTAGAAAAAGTAGCCGGCGGCCGCCAGGACCAGTGAGCACAGGCACGACAGGCGGAAGCAGCGCCGGAAATCACGGAAGAACCGTTTCAGGGAGGGGGGCTCCCCGCCGCCGGGGCCCATGGCTCCGTAGAGGCCGCAGGCGGCGGCCCCCGCCGTAAACACCGGCACGGCGCACAGCAGCGTGAAAAAGCTCACCACGAACCAATCCATGAGAGCGGACAGGGCGCGCATCAACGGGGAATCCAGATCGAAAAAGCGGGACATGAACGGCTCCTTTCTTGCCGGACGTGGGCGGTTGGGGCGGGTCCTCCGCCTGCGGGAGGGCGCCGAGAAAACGTTTCAGACGGTGCCGGCGGAGGAGCTGCTGCATCCCCCCTGTGGCCCCGAAGGATACAGACAGTATTGCAGAAGAGAAAATAAATGTCAATACAGATAAAAAACGGGAGGTTTTTGTCTGTATATCTAAGTAAAAGTGCACATATGTAATTTGCGCAAGCAAAAGCGGACGTAAATTACATTTTTACGCAAAATGGCGGTTCACAGAAATAAACGCGAAATGTTTCAGAAACGTTTTGAGCGGGCCACAAAAAAATTCTGGCAAAAACGATATCTTGACAGTGACTTTTTCCCTGCTTATAATTTGGAAAAACAAGAAAAAACAGCGTTTTTACCAAGAATTTGGAAAAATAAATGACCTATTTTGTTTCTGAAACAAATTGAGGTGGTGCCCCATGAAGATCACAGTCCGCAAGATCGCGGCCATGGCCGGCGTCTCGCCGGCGTCCGTGTCCCGGTATATGAACAGTCCCGACTCGGTCAGTGCCCAGATCGCCGGACGGATCGAGAGCACGCTGCTGGCCCTGGACCGCCAGCCGGCGGCCCGCCGGCCCAAAAAGAAGATCATTTTGATTTTGCTCACGCACCTGCGCTTTGATTTTTATAGCCGCACCCTGGCGGAACTGCTGGAGCGCGAGGAGGACGGGGAATACGCGTTCATGCTGGTGCGCTACAACCCCCGCACACCGGAGACCGTGCGCACCTTCGTCAGCCGCATGCATCCGGCGGGCGTGGTCTACTTTGAAGAGGAGATCGACAGCGATATCCTCCGCTATCTGCAAGGCTGCGGACTGCGCACCGTCATGTGCGGCGGCGTGGCATTGGACCATCAGTCCGACCGGATCCACGTCAACGATATTGCCGCCGCCTACGAGGGGACCCGCTACCTTCTGGAGCTGGGCCACCGGGAGATCTTGTTTTTGTCCGACGACGAAAAGAAGATCGGCGCCGGCTTCCAGCGCATCACCGGCAGCCGCAAGGCCATGGAGGAGCAGGGACTGAGTCTGCCGGAGGAGCTGGTCATCCGGGGCGGTGTCACCTACGAGGCCGGGTACGCGGCCATGGAGGTGGCACTGGCGGAGGGAAAGCGCTTTACGGCGGTGTTCGCCTTCAGCGACGAGCTGGCGGTGGGCGCCATGGCCGCGCTGTACGACGCGGGGCTGCGGGTGCCGGAGGACGTGTCCGTCCTGGGCTACGACGACCTGACCATCGCCACCCGGGTGCGCCCGGCTCTGACCACCGTCCACCAGCCCATCGAGGCCTTTGTGGAAAAGACGCTGGAGCTCATCGCCCAGCCGCCCCAGACCCTCCACACGGAGATCCTGCTGCCCCACTCCATTGTGCAGCGGCAAAGCTGCCGCCGGCTGGAAAGCCCGGCAGACAAGCAACGAGCCTGATACCCCGCAACGGGGAAAGAGAATACCAACAAACAAAAGGAGAATGGTTATGAAAAAGAAGATCACAGCAATGCTCCTGGCCGCCGTTATGGCGCTTTCCGCGGCGGCCCTGACCGCCTGCGGCCAAAGCGGCGGCGGCAGCTCCGACGGTCCCGTCAGTCTGACGCTGTCTTTGTGGGACGAGGCCCAGCTGCCGGTGATCCAGGAGAACGTGGACAGCTTCAACGCCGCCCACGAAGGAGAGATCGAAGTCACCATCGAGCAGATCCCCTGGGACACCTACTGGACCAAGCTGGACGCCTCCCTGGAGACCAATGAGGCCCCCGACGTGTTCTGGATGAACACCTACGCGGGCAAGTATGTGGACGCGGGCGTGCTGGAGCCTCTGGACAGCTACATTGAGGCCGACGGCATCGACATGAGCGCCTATGCCCAGGGCCGCGTGGACGCCTTCAACCTGGACGGCAGCCAGTACGCCATGCCCAAGGGCCTGGATACCGTTGCGGTGGCGCTGAACACGGAGCTGTTCAGCCGCTACGGCGTGGAGCTGCCCCAGGAAGGCTGGACCTGGGATGACATGCGCGCCATCGCCACCGAGCTCAAGGACGCCATCGCCGCTGCCGGCGGAAGCGAGTATCCCATCGTCATGGAGCTGGATGCCCAGCCCTCCTGGATGAACTTCCTGTATCAGAACGGCGGCAACTACATCAGCGAGGACGGCCTGACCTGCGGCATCGCCCTGCCGGAGTCCAAGGACGCCGTGCAGCAGGTGGTGGACCTGATGGATAACGGCCAGATGGCGCCCTACTCCGTGCTGACCGAGACCAAGGGCACCGACCTGTTCATCTCCGGCCAGGCGGCCATGGTGTTCATCGGCTCCTGGAAGTCCAGCGTGCTGGAGGAGAGCTCCCTGGCCCAGGCGGGCAATGTGCAGCTGATCCAGATGCCCGCCATGGCGGAGAACAACTACACCTGCATGGGCGGTCTGGGCTACTCCATGTCCGCCAGCTGCCCCAACAAGGACGCGGCGTGGGAGTTCATCAAGTACATCACCGGTGAAGAGGCTCTGGCCCACGAGGCCGAGTCCGGCATCGATATCCCCGCCTATCTGGACGCCCAGGAGGGCTATGTGGCCAACTTCAAGAACATCAACGCCCAGGTGTTCATGGATGCCTCCAAGACCGGCTTTGCCTATCCCTCCAACGGCAACATGGACTGGGTCGCCACGGTGAATGACGCCATGCAGGCGGCGTTCGGCGGCGTGAAGTCCGTGGACGAGGCCATGGACGAGGGCGCTGCCGCTGCCCAGGCCATTTTGGACGACGTGTTCGGTCAATGAGATTGCCGTGCGGCGGCCCCGCTTCCGGGGCCGCCGCAGACGGATTTGCCGGGCTGAAAACCGCGCCCCGGTCCCAGTGTCCGAGGGTGGTTTTGAGCCCGGGGATTCAGCTCCCGGCTATGAGGGAAATAGGAGGAAGGCAATGAAAAAACGAGAGAGCCGGCTGGACAGGCGCCGGCGCAATGAGATGTGCACCGCCTACTTGTTCATCCTGCCCATGTTTTTGGGCCTGGTGGTGTTCAGTGTGGTCCCGTTCATCCAGAACATCCTGTACAGCTTCCGCAAGATGGGCACCTTCGGCGACGGCACGTTCATCGGTTTGAAGAACTACCGGGACCTGCTCTCGGACGAGACGTTCTGGCTGGCACTGAAAAACACGGCCTTCTACGCGGTGGTGGGCGTGCCGCTGGTCATCATCTTCTCCGTGTTTCTGGCGAACCTTCTCAACAAGAAGATGCGGGGCCGGACCGTATACCGCACGCTTTTGTTCATCCCCGCGGTGACCATCCCCGCAGCCATCGGCATTTTGTGGCGCTGGATCCTCAACTACCAGTACGGCATCTTCAACTGGTTTTTGGAGAAGCTGGGTCTGCCCCGGATCTCCTGGCTGGGCGATGTGGAGTATGTGCGCTGGTCCATCATACTGGTAGTGGTGTGGTCCATGGTCAGCTACTATGTCATCATCATGCTGGCGGCCATGCAGGGCATCGACAGCTCCTATTATGAGGCCGCCCGGCTGGACGGAGCCAGCAATCGCCAGATGTTCTTCAAGATCACGCTGCCTATGCTCACGCCCATGATCTTCTTCTCCGTCATCATGGTCACCATCGGCATTTTGCAGATCTTCGACTTCATCTACCTGATGGTGGACCGGGACACCCTGTCCTATACGTACAGCATGAGCCTGGTGACGTACTTCTATGAGTGCGCCTTCAACAAGAGCAGCATGCGCGGCTACGGCGCGGCCATCTCCGTGGTGCTGGCGGCCATCATCATGGTCATCACCATCATCCAGATGATCGGCAAAAAATACTGGGTCCGCTCTGACCTGTAAGGCCCGGGAGGTGCGAGCATGAAAAACAAAAGACGCCAACTCAACGGCGAGACGCCCCTGTCCAGGGCCATGACGCACTTGGTGCTCATCATTGCGTCGTTCCTGGCCTTCGGCCCCTTCGTGTGGATGTTCCTCACGTCTATCAAGACCTATGAGGAGACCATCCAGATCCCCATGAAGTTTTTGCCGGAGGTCCCCCAGTGGGTCAACTACTCCATCGTCTCGGACAAGCTGAACTTCCCGCAGCTTTACCTCAACACCATTTTGGTCACGGTCATGATGATCGTGGGTCAGATGCTCATCGTCACCATCTGTGCCTACGCCTTCGACCGGCTGCGTTTTCCCGGGAAAAACATCCTCTTTATGGGCATGCTGGCGCTGATGATGGTGCCCGGCCAGATCTTCATCCTGCCCCGGTTCAAGCTGATGGTGGCCATGGGCCTGACCAACACGCTGGTGGGCCTGGTGCTGCCGGGACTGTTCAACATCTTCGGCGTGTTCCTCATGCGCCAGTTCTTCTCCACCATCCCCCGGGAACTGGACGAGGCGGCCCGCATCGACGGGTGCAGCTACTTCCGCATCTACTGGAACGTGCTGCTGCCGCTGGTGAAGCCCGGACTGACCACCCTGGCCATTTTGGGCATGCTCAACACGTGGAAAGACCTCATGTGGCCCCTGATCAACAACTCCCAGGCCAGCAAAATGACGCTGGCGGCGGGCCTGGCCATGCTCATCGGCGAGCACACCACCTACTATGAGCAGGTCATGGCCGGCGGCGTCATCGCCGTGCTGCCGCTGATCGTGCTGTTCGTCATTTTCCAGCGCCAGTTCGTGGAAGGCATTGCCCACAGCGGCATCAAGGGTTGAGTTTTTCAGAGTATGGATACTTTATAATAAGGAAAGGAACGTGAGCCCATGTTTTACCGCTATCCCATCAATGATGTCCATATCCACCTCTTTGACCCCAAGGACATGGACGAGTGCATCGCCATGGTGGACGAGTGCGGATACACAAACTGGACGTTTTTGGCCTGCACCGTCATCGACAGCCCCTTCGCACTGACCCAGAACCTGCTGTGCGCCCTGATGAAGCTGCGGGAGAAGGGCCGCTGCCAGGCCTTTGCCTCCTTCCACTATGACGGCAACGTGGTGCCCGATGCGGATAACCTGCTCCAGCAGATCCGCTGGTTCGACCAGGCGGGCTTTGACGGCATCAAGATGCTCGACGGCAAGCCCGGCGTGCGCCTGCGGCAGAACCTGCCCCTGGACGCCCCCAACTACGACAAGATGTTCGACTATGCCCAGCGGACCCAGTTCCCCATTTTGTACCACATCAACGACCCCATCGAGTTCTGGTACCGGGACCGCCTGCCCCAGTGGGCGGTGGAGAAGGACTTCTTCTACGGCGACGGCCGCTTCCCCCACAAGTTCCAGATCGACGAGGAGACGTTCGGCTTTTTGCGCAAGCATCCCAACCTGAACCTGTGCATCCCCCACTTCTTCTTCGTCTCCGACCAGCCGGGTCTGTGCGCGGAGATGCTGGACCGCTATCCCAACCTGTTCTTCGACATCACCCCCGGCTGGGAGATGTTTGAAAACTTCGCCAAGGACCGGGAGTTCTGGCGCCACTTCTTCGATACCTACTCCCACAAGATCCTCTTCGGCACGGACACCTTCTCCGACCACTGGCGCGAGACGGTCACCTGCCTGCGCCGGGTGCTGGAGACGGACGAGCCCTTCACCGCCTTTGAGGAAAACTGCGTGGGTCTGGACCTGCAGGAGCAGACCCTGCGGGACATCTACTTCAATAACTACCATAAGTTCATCCGCCGCCTGGACAAGAAGATCAACGTGGACATGGTCCTGGAGTATGCCGATACCCTGTATGACCGGGTCCCCGCAGGCGAGAACCATCAGATGCTCTGCGACACCATCGACTATCTTAAAGCGGAGATCGCCAAGTACCGGTAAGGGCGAAGGAGAGGGTTTTTGTGAAACTTTGTGTGATCGGCGGAGCCGGAGCCCGCTCCGCGTTTTTGACCAAATCCCTGGTGAAGGCTGCCGGGGACATCCGGGTGGACGAGATCGTCCTCATGGACAACGACCGGGAAAAGCTGCGCACCTACGGCGAGATCTCCAGGGAACTGGCCCGGCGGCTGGACCCGCAGCTAAAGTTCTGGGTGACGGACGACGCCGAGGCCGCCCTCCGGGACGTGGACTATATCATCACCACCATTCGCGCCGGCGGAGACGCCGGGCGGCTGTTCGATGAAAAGACCTGCCTTGCCCACGGGGTGCTGGGCCAGGAGACCACCGGTGCCGGCGGCTTTGCCATGGCCCTGCGGTCCGTCCCCACCCTGGTGTATTACTGCACGCTTGCCAGAAAGGTGGCCCATCCCGGGCACCTGATCTTCAACTTCACCAACCCCAGCGGCATCATCACCCAGGCCCTGCGCTCCCGGGGGTTCGACAATGTCTACGGCATCTGCGACGCCCCCAGCGGCTTTATCAAGCAGCTGGAGGAGATCCTGGACGTGCCCTACGGGGAGCTGGACATCGAGTGCTACGGCCTCAACCACCTGTCCTGGTTCCGCAACGCCCGGCTCCACGGCCGGGACGTGCAGCGTGAACTCCTGGACAATCCCCGTACCTACCAGCACTCGGAGATGCGGCTTTTCACCCGGGAGATGGCGCGATTAAGCGGCGAGTGCATGCTCAACGAGTACCTCTACTTCTACTACCGGCGGGAAAAGTCCCTGTCCATGATCCAGAAGGCGGAGCACCCCCGTGGCGAGATGATCTATCTTATCAACCGGGAGCTGGAGCAGCAGCTTTCCCAGCTGGAGCTGCCCCGGGACTTTGAGCAGGCCTTCAACCTCTACATGACCGCCTACGGCAAGCGGGAGAACGCCTACTTCTCCGTGGAGAGCGGCGCGTGCCGGGAGAAGGTGTGGCAGCCGCCTACGGTGGAAGAGTTCCTCTCCCAGCCCGACGAGGGCGGCTACGCCGCCGTGGCGCTGCGGTTCATCCGGGCCATCACGGAGGGCGAGGCGTGCCGCATGGTGCTCTCCGTGCCCAACAAGGGCGCCATCGAGGGCCTGGCGGACGACGACGTGGTGGAGATCACCTGCGACATCCGTGCCGACGGCGCCCACCCGGTGCATATCGGCGCTATCGACGAGTTCCAGCTCCAGCAGATCAAGCGCCTCAAGTACTTCGAGCGCTGCACCATCCGCGCGGCGCTGGAGGGAGACCGGGACGCTGCGGTGAAGGGCCTGGCCCTGCACCCCCTGGTCAACGACTTTGAGCTGGCCCAGGAGCTGACGGACATCTTCTTCCGCCAGTACGCCGATTTCATCCATAGGAACGAGGGGGCCCCCGACTGAGGAAGGACCGGAGCGATGCGTATGTACGATTTCAAGACCTTTGCCCAGATGAATCTGGACCTGATCTTCAAGGATTTTGACCGCCTGCCCCAGCCGGGGGAGGAGGTGCTGGCCGATCGCTTCACCATGCAGCTGGGCGGCGGTCCCATGGTGTGCCCCATCGTGCTGGAGCAGCTGGGCTGCCGGGTGCGGCTGGGCACGTTCCTGGGCCGCAGCACCGTCAGCGAGCTTTGCCGGCAGCTGCTGGCCCAGCGGGGCTTTTCCAGCTACGATGTGTTCGAGACGGACTGCCCCGACCCGGAGGTGGTCACCAGCGTCTTTTCCTGGGCCCATGACCGGGGCTTTTTGTCCCACAACGCGGGCGTGTATGAAAGCTCTCTGGATGCGGAGACGGTCTACAACTTTCTGCGGGATGCCCGGGTGGTGTTCGCCCCCGTGGGGCACCCGGAAGTCACCCGCCGGCTCCACCGCCAGGGGGTGAAGGTGGTGTACGACAACGGCTGGAGCGACGACCTCTCTATCGACGACATCAAGGCGTTTTTGCCGGACATCGACGTCTACACCCCCAACGACAAGGAGGCCATGAAGCTGGCGGGCACCGGCGACGTGGAGGAGGCAGTGCGCTTCCTGGCCCGCTATACGCCCCGCCCGGTGGTGACCCTGGGCAGCCGGGGCTGCGCCTACTGGGAGGACGGGGATATCCGCTACGCCCCTGCCATCGACGCGTTCCGGGCGGTGGATACCACCGGCGCCGGGGACAACTTCCTCTCCGGCGTGATCTACGGGCTTTTGCAGGACCGGCCTTTGGGCGAATGCGTGCGTCTGGGCAACATCATTGCCGGCCAGTCCACTACGGCCATGGGATGCTTCGGCACGGCCATCACCCAATCCCTTATCCGGAAGTATCTGTAAGGAGGGGCGGCATGGAGCTTGTGATTTCGCCGGAGCGGCTGGCGGATACCTTTGCCGCCCTGGTGGCCATTGACTCCCCCTCCCGGGGGGAGCGGGCCATGGCCGACATGCTGACAGGCCGCCTGAAGGCCCTGGGCCTCACGGTGACGGAGGACGGCGCCGGGGATAAGATCGGCGGCAGCTGCGGCAACCTCTACGGCTTTTTGCCCGGCGCGCCGGACCTCGCTCCCCTGCTGCTGTGCGCCCATATGGACACGGTGGCCCCCTGGCAGGGCAAGCGGGCCGTGCGGGAGACAGACGGCACCATCCACAGCGCCGGGGACACGGTGCTGGGGGCCGACGATCTGGCGGCGGTGGCCGTCATTTTGGAGGTGCTCACCGCCCTGCGGGAAAGCGGCGCATCCCACCGGCCCATTGAGGTGCTTTTCTCCGTCTCGGAGGAGACGTACTGTGAGGGCGCCGCGGTCTTTGACTTTTCCAGGGTGCAGGCCCGGGAGGCCTATGTGCTGGACTACGAGGGCCCCTTGGGGCAGGCGGTGGTGGCCGCGCCCACCATTCTGGGCTTCACCGCCGCGGTGACCGGACGGGCGTCCCACGCGGGCTTTGCCCCGGAGGCGGGCATCAGCGCCCTGCTCACCGCCGCCCGGGCTGTCACGGCCGTTCCCAGCGGACGGGTGGCGCCGGACACCACCGTCAACTTCGGACTGGTGGAGGGCGGCAGCGGCACCAACATCGTGCCCCAGACGTGCGTTGTCCGGGGAGAGATCCGCAGCATGGACCATGGCCGCGCCCTGGCCCAGGCGGCCCTGGTACGCGCGGCCTTTGAACGCGCCTGCGCCGAAAGCGGCGCCTCCCTGGACTTTCAGGAGCGGTGCTTCATCCAGGCCTACCGGGTGGCGGAGGACGCGCCGGTGGTACAGCGGTACTTTGACGCATGCCGGGTCCGGGGCTATGAAACGTCGGTGGTGGACACCTTCGGCGGCAGCGACAATAATGTGCTTTCCCAGCACGGCATCACCGGCGTGGTGCTGCCCTCGGCCATGCACCGGTGCCACTCCTGCGGGGAGTATACCTCCGTGGGGGAGCTGGCGGCGGTGGCGGCGCTGACGGCGGATCTGGTCCTCAGCCGGACATAACACGAGCAACCACAGCACGGCCCGCCCAGCATGTACCGGGCGGGCCGCGTCCATATTAGGAGGCGGCGCAGGCCGCCGGTGAGAAAGGAGCATTCCCATGGCACGAGAGATCACGGTGGTTTCCGATTTTGTCTGTCCCTACTGCTTCTGGCTGGAGGCGCTCATGGAGCGTCTGCCGGAGCACCCGCCGGTGCGCTATGCCCCCTTCCAGCTGACCCGCCGGGGCGAGACACAGGTGGACGTGGCGGCGGACCCGGAGCGCCGGGCCCGGTATGCCCAGACCCTGGCCCCCGTCTGTGAGGCGCTGGGGCTGAAGATGTATCTTCCGCCCCGGGTGAGCCCTCGGCCCTATACGGACCTTGCCTTCCAGGGGTGGTACTTTGCCCGGGCCCAGGGGGCGGGCGACGCGTTTTATAAGCGGGTGTTCCGGGCCTACTTCCAGGAGGAGCGGGATATCGGCGACATCGGCGTGCTGTGCGCCCTGGCGGAGGACGTGGGGCTGGACGCTGCGGCGCTGCGCCGGGCCCTGAAGGATGGGACCTATGCCCGGGCCGTGGAGCAGGATACGGACGAGACGCAAAAGCAGCTGGAGATCCGTATGGTGCCCACGCTGGTGTGCGGCGCCCACCGGCTGGAGGGCTTCGTGCCGGACATGGAGACGCTGCAAAACTGGCTGACGGAGACGGAGAAGGAGGACGCGTAAGCGTCCTCCTTTTGTCTGGCTGTTATTCGCCCAGATAGGTGCGCGCCACCCGGGGGCGGATGTTGCAGGTGACGGCGCTGGGGCCGATGCCGATGGGCTGGTAGAGCCACTGGCAGGGTACGGCGTCCTCTCCCCTGCCGCCCAGCAAAATGACCTCGTCCTCCGGCTGCACGTCGGGAAAATCCGTCACGTCCGCCATGAACATGTCCATGCACACCCGGCCCAGCACCGGGCACACGTGGCCCCGGATCTTCACCTTTCCCAGGTTGGACAGCTGGCGGAAGTAGCCGTCGGCGTCTCCGGCGGTGACCACGGCCAGACGGGTGGGCCGGTGGGTGACGGCGGTGCGGTCGTAGCTGACGGGCACGCCCGCCGGCAGCGGGTGCACGATGGCCACCCGGGCCTTCCAGGTCAGCGCCGGGCGAAATGGCAGCGGGCGGACCATGGCGGTCTGGGGCAAAAGGCCGTAGAGCACCGTACCTACCCGGCAAAGGTCCATGGCGTACTCCGGGCAGTTGACGGTGGCCGGCGAGTTGGCGCAGTGGCGCAGCCCCGGGTCCACCCCCAGGCGCCTGAGCTGTGCGCACACGGCGGAGAATTTTTCAAACTGGCCGCGGGTGTAGGCCCTGGCGTCCTCGGTCTGGGCGTAGGCGCTGGAGAAGTGGGTGAAGATGCCCGTCACCTCCAGCTCCGCCCGGCCATAGTCCGCCGCCAGGGCCTGGGCGGCCTCGTCCGGGTCGTGGGCGGCATAGCCGATGCGGCCCATGCCCGTGTCCACCGCTGCGTGGGCCATCACGCGCACCCCCTGCCGCTTGGCCTCGAGGGCAAGAAGAGCGGTGTACTCCGGGGATAAAAGGGCCTGGGTCAGCTGGTTATCCGCCAGAACGGCGGCCTGGCGGGGCGGGGTGTAGCCCAGGATCAAAATGGGCAGGTCGATGCCGGCGCGGCGCAGGTCCAGCGCCTCCTGCAAACAGGCCACGCCCAGCCAGCTGCCGGGGATGCCGGCAAAGAGGGCGGCCACCTCCGCGGCCCCATGGCCGTAGCCGTCGGCCTTGACGATGCCCATGAGGCGGCAGCCGAGGGGGATGCAGCTTTGCAGAATGCGGAGGTTTTCCCGAAGGGCGGAGCGGTCGATCTCCGTCCAGCAGCGGTCCTTGAAAGACATGGATACTCCTTTCCAAATCCGTACGGCGAAAAAAGCAAAGGGGGCGCGGCGCCGGGCCGCGCCCCCTGGGGATGCGCTGAGAGGAATTACTGGACCGTGTAGACCCAGGTCTTTTTCATGGTCTCCTCGGTGATCTCCTGGCCGATGCCCGGCAGCTCCGGCACCACCAGATCGCCGTGGTCGTCGGGCAGGTAGTCGTACACGCAGGTGCGGCGCAGGCCCTCCTTGATGCCGTAGGAGTGCTGCTCGTGGATGAGGAAGTTGGGGATGACGGTCTCCACGTGCAGGGCCGCCGCCTGGGAGATGGGGCCGCCGCACACATGCACCTGCACCTTCACGTCGTAGGCGTCGGCCATGTCGCAGATCTTCTTGGTCTCGGCGATGCCGCCGCACAGGCACACGTCCGGCTGAATGACGCTCAAAGAGCGGTTTTCAAAGAAGGGACGATAGCCCAGCCGGGTGTAGATCCGCTCGCCGGAGGCCACGGGGATGTTGATCTTGTCCCGGATCTCCCGCATGGAGACGGGGTTGAGGGGATGCACCGGCTCTTCGTAGTACATGATGTTCAGATCGTCGATGTAGTTGGCCAGCTGGATGGCGGTGGAGGTATCGGTGAAGGCGTGGAGCTCGATGATGATGTCCAGGCTGTCGCTCAGGTCCCGGATGGCCTGCAGGCGGGCGCGGACCAGCTCCAGCACGTGCTTGGGCATCTGTCCCCGCAGCCGCCAGTCCGCGTCCTGCCGGGTGCGCTGCCAGTTGCCGTTAGCGGCCACGCCCACCGGGTCCACCTTCACGGCGGTGTAGCCCTGGGCCATGGCCTTTTTGGCGGCCTCGGCGTACTGCTCGGGGGTCACCATGTTCCGGTCCTCCAGATCCCAGTCGAACTGGATCTGGCTGGCATAGGCCCGCAGCTTGTGGTTGGTCTTGCCGCCCAGCAGCTGGTAGACAGGGGCCTTGTAGTACTTGCCCTTGATGTCCCACAGGGCGATGTCGATGGCGCTCATGCCCGCGTTGATGACGGTGCCGCCGCCCATGCCCCAGAAGGTGGTGCGGAACAGCTTTTCCCGGATGGCCTCGCTGTTGAGGGGGTCCATGCCGATGATGAGCTGGCCGAAGTCCTTGACGATCCACACGCCCGCGTTGTGGGCGTTGCCGTAGGCCAGGCCCACTTCGCCGAAGCCGCTGATGCCCTCGTCCGTGTTGATGCGGATGCACACGGGGGCGCAGTCCTCGTAGTTGAGGCACTTGGCAAAGTCGAATACGTCGATGCTGGTGATTTTCATGGTCATACCCCTTTCCTTGTGTTCCTGCGCGGCGTTGCCGCTGCGCAAAGGCCGGTGCGTACGGGCCTGCGCCGTTTGAAACCATCGATTGAAATTTTGATCAAACCCGGATATCATAAGAATATCCGATGGTTCGCGCAGGGCGATTCCTGATTCCATCATATCGTTCCGGCAGGCGGCGGGGTAATTATGAAAAACCTATCCCTTGCCATAGCTGATAAAAATACCTCCAATTTCCCCAGCGGATTTTGTGCAAAACAGAAGATAAAAGGAGGCGCGGCCATGACGCTGCAGCAAATACGCTATATTCTGGAGATCTCCCGGTGCGGCAGCATCAGCAAGGCCGCCCAGCAGCTTCTGCTGACCCAGCCGTATCTGAGCAGCATCCTCAAAGACCTGGAAAACGAGCTTGGCATCGTGATCTTCCGCCGGGACCGGCGGGGCGTCACGCTGACGGAGGAGGGCCGGGAGTTCCTTTACTACGCCCGCCCCATGCTGGAGCAGGAAGAGCGCATTGCGGCCCTGTACTCCAGGCGCACGGCCAAGCCGCCGCTGCATGTGTCCATCTCCACCCAGCGATACCCCTTCGTGATCCAGGCGTTCATGCGGTTTTTCCGCCAGTGGGACCCGGAGCGCTATGAGATCTGCCTGCGGGAGTGCGGCATGGATCATGTCATTGACCATGTCTACGAAAAAAAGAGCGACCTGGGCATCATCTTTCTCTCCGGCGCCACGGAGACCTTTATCCGCAAGTACCTAGATATCCGGAATCTCCAGTTCCATGAGATCATCTCCATCGCCCCGTGCGTGTTTTTTCACAAGGACCATCCCATGGCCCGGTGCGCGGAGGTGGACATGGAGGAGATGGCCCGCTATCCCTATGCCTCCTTTGAGTCGGACGCCTCCGCGTCCCTGGACTTTTCCGAGGAGGTGCTGCTGGCCAATTTCGGTCAGATCCAGCGGCACTTTTCCGTGGCCGACCGGGGCACCATGATCAATATCCTCACCCACACGGATGCATTTTCCATCGGCAGCGGGATCCTGCCGCCGGGGTTCGCGGGTCCGGAGCTGGTGAGCCGCCCCATCCGGGGCCAGGGCAAGGACATCCGCCTGGGCTGGATCCAGACCAAGGGCACCTCCCTTTCCGCCGTGAGCGCGGCCTTTGTGGACGAGCTGAAAAAGACTCTCAACCAGGGATAGCGACCCCCACTGGTAGGGGCCGATCGCCACGATCTCCAAGGATCCTACTATATTCGGCGTGCAGAGAACGGTCGAAACACAATATGTTGATAACTCCGTGGAAAATGTGGAGAACCGGAAAACGGGAGCCACCGGCAGAAGCGGCCGGGCGCGATCGTCTTTCCCTGGGGGCGCGCAGTCCGTCAAGGGCCTGCGTGCCCTCGCCTTTTGTGGGGACATCCAGCCGGGGACCGCGCCGGCAGGACAGGGATGGCAGCACGGGGATTTGCGGGAAATGACAAAAAATAGCACAAAAAATCTTGCAAAAAGCTGAAAAAATAAAGCGTATTGACAGCGCGCCGGGAACGTGATATGTTAAATACAACAAGGGATGATTTGGCAAATCCCTATTTTTTGTAGAAAATTTTGAGAACGTTCTCATTTTCCGGCAAGGAGCGGTTATGGCTGCCACGATCATTGATGTCGCAAAAAAATGCGGATATTCCAAAGCAACGGTTTCCAGGGCGTTTGCATCGCCGGAAACGGTCAGCGAGCGTGCCAAAAAGCGGATCTACGCCGCAGCCAGCGAGCTGAACTACACGCCCAACCCCATTGCCCGGGCCATGGCGCGGCAAAAGACGGACAACATCTCCTTTGTGGTCCATGAAAACCAGTACCCCGCCATTTTGAACCCGTTTTACTCGCTGGTGCTGGAGGCCATCATGCAGGAGGCCATGAAGCGGGATTACAGCCTGTTTGTCACCTCCAACGATCAGATGCGGCTGCCCAGCGGAGACGCGTATATCAAAAAGCACATGGACGGCGTCATCATCGCCGGCCAGACGGATGAAGATTATGTCACCAGCTTCCTCAGCCAGAACATCCCGGTGGTGGTGCTGAACAACCTGATCGAAATGGAGGGGCTTCCCTGCATCACGGTGGATAACTACCATGGCGCCAAGGAAGCCGCCGCCTACCTCGTGGGGAAGGGACACCGCCGGATCGGCCTGCTGGCAGGACGGTTTTCCCCCCGGATCTATGCAGAGCGCTATCAGGGCTATGCGGATGCCCTGGCGGAGGCCGGCATCGCGCCGGATGCCGCCATGGTGTGGGACCTTGACGCAAACGAAAAGCAGGCGGAGGCCTGTACCAGAGAGATTTTGCAGATGGACGACCGTCCCACGGCGCTGCTGTGCACCAACGATACCATTGCCGTGGGCGCGGTAAAGGCGGTGCTGCGCTCGGGGCTGCGGGTGCCGCAGGATATGGCCATCATCGGCTTTGACGACAGCCTGGTCAGCCGGGTCATTGAGCCGGAGCTGACTACCGTCCGCATCGATTCCTACCGGCTGGGTGAGCTGGCCGCGAAGCTTTTGTTCCAGCTGATCGACGGTCAGCCCCTCCGGGAAGACCGCATCACGATTTCCACGGAGCTCATTATCCGCGGCACCACATAATGCCGCCGGGAAAAACATGGCGCAGATGCCAGCCAAAGAGGTGAAGGAATGAACATCACATTTGTAAACGTGGGCTACGGCGACGCGATCCTGCTGGAGA
>CABQCB010000014.1 GCA_902462475.1 uncultured Oscillibacter sp.
GCCCCGAGCAGGTGACGGCAGGCTTCCAGATCATTGCCAAGGTGCTGGACCCCCAGCGGATCGTCCTGGCCATTGAGGCCAACAAGCCCGCAGCCATCGCCCGGCTCAGAGAAGTCCTGACCGCCGAGAGCGGCATCGAACTGATGGTGCTGCCCACCCGGTATCCCCAGGGCGCGGAAAAGCAGCTCATTCAGGCCGTCACCGGCCGGGAGGTCCCCTCCGGCAAGCTGCCCGCCGCCGCCCACTGCGCCGTGTTCAACGCCGCCACCGTGGCCGCCGTTTACAAAGCGGTGGTCCTGGGCCAGAGCGTCACAGACCGCATCGTCACCGTCACCGGTGAAGGCGTGCGGACGCCCCGCAATGTGCTCTGCCCCATCGGCACCTCCTACGAAGAGCTGATCGCCTACGCCGGGGGCCTGACGGACAACACCTGGAAGGTGGTCAGCGGCGGCCCCATGATGGGCATGGCCCAGCGGGACCTTGCCACCGTTACCATCAAGGGCACCAACGCGGTGCTCTGCCTTTCCCAGCGGCAAAACCAGGAAAAGGAGAATCCCCTGTGCATCCGCTGCGGCCGGTGCATGCAGGTGTGTCCCATGCACCTCCAACCCCTGTATCTCTACCGCTACCGCGGCGACGCCGCCAATCTCAGCCGTCTCCACGTGCTGGACTGCATCGAGTGCGGTTGCTGCGCCTACACCTGCCCCGGCAAGCTCCCCCTGGTGGAAGTGATCCGGCAGGGAAAATCCACTGTAAAGGAGGCTTCGGCCACATGAATCTGACCGTCAGCTCTTCTCCCCATATCAAGGGCAGTGACTCCACCCGCCGCATCATGCGGGATGTGGTGCTGGCCGCTCTGCCCGCCCTGGTGTTCGGCATTGTACATTTTGGCCTGCGGGCGCTGCTGGTAACGCTTTCCACCGTGGCCGCCGCCCTGGCCGCCGAGTGGTTTTCCAACCACGTGATCTTTCATGACGGACGGACCATGGACGGCTCCGCTCTGGTGACCGGCGTGCTGCTGGCCATGACCCTGCCCGCCACCATTCCCTATTGGATGGCCGCTCTGGGCGCCGTCTTTGCCATCGTGGCGGTGAAGGCCCTTTGCGGCGGACTTGGGCAGAATGTGTTCAACCCCGCGCTGGGGGCCCGCGCTTTGCTGGTGCTGCTGTTCCCCTCCTCCATGGTGCACTTTTCTTCCGTGAGCGGCCTGGTCAATGGGATGGACGCGGTGACCGCTGCCACGCCGCTGCACCACATGGTCATGCCCGCCCTGCCCCAGGAGAGCTTGTGGGACATGTTCATCGGCAACATCCCCGGCTGCATCGGAGAAGTCTCCTCTCTTGCGCTGCTGCTGGGCGGCGCGTACCTGCTGGTCCGCCGGGTCATCTCCCCCCGCATCCCCGCCGCCTATCTTCTGACGGTAGCCGTGCTGACGCTGGTGTTTTCCAAAGCCGGGGATCCCGTTATGTGGATGCTCTACAATCTGCTGGGCGGCGGCGTGCTGCTGGGCGCCATCTTCATGGCCACCGACTACGCCACCTCCCCCGTCACGCCGCTGGGGCAGGTCCTCTACGGCGTGGGCTGCGGCGCACTGACCGTGCTCTTCCGCTACTTTGGATTGTTCCCGGAGGGCGTGACCTACGCCATCCTCATCATGAACGCCGCCTCCTGGGCCATGGACCGCTACACGGCCCCCCGGGTGTTCGGCACCAAGAAAGGAGATGCGGTATGAAGCAAAAGGATCTTTTCACAGCCGCGCTCTCCGTGGCCGCGGCGGCTTTGATCGTGCTGGGCGTCCGCGCAGGCACCGCGGGCCTGGCTGCTCAAAACGCCCAGGCGGAGCTAAATACCGCCCTGGCCTTTTTGCTGCCGGAGAGCAAGACCTTCTCCCAGGAGGTCTATGACGGCACGGACGAGGCCATCCGGGCTGTCTACAAGGGCGAGACCGGCTATGTGGTGGAGACCTGCACCGCGGGCTACGCCGGGGACATCGTGCTTCTGGTTGGTGTGGATAACGACGGTACCGTCACCGGTCTCACCGTTCGGCAGATGGAGGAGACCTGGGGTCTGGGTGCCCGGGCGCTGACCGACGCCGACTTCCTGATCCAGTTCCTGGGCACCGACGGCAGCGCGGAAGTCGGTACCAATGTGGACGCACTCACCGGCGCCACAGTGTCTTCCAAAGCCATCGCCCGGGGCGTCAACGCCGCGGTGGGCTTTGTCACCGGCGCGGACACGTCCTCCAGCGCCACTACCTGGGGAGGTTGAGCCATGAGAAAGAACATATACCTTGGAAATATCCTGCTGGCCGCAGTGACTGCCATCGCCATGCTGGCCGCAGTTCTCTGCAAAACCTTCGCCCCGGCCGCGGTACTGCCCGTTTTGAACATTCCGAACCTGCTGGCCCTCTGCGTCATCGCGCTGGTACTGGAGCACTATCTGGCCCGGCCCGGTAAGGCACCCTGCCTGGTATGCGCGGCGCTGCTGGCCGCCGCCACCTTTGCCCTGCTGCCCCTGGCCGCAGGACTGGTGGCCATGGACGGCATCTTTTTGACAGCCCTTTTGGGCGGCGTGATCTACACGGCGGCCAAGTGGCTCTTTGACTCGGTGGCCCAGCGGCTTTCCAGCGGTCCTGCCGGAAAGCTGGCCGCCGCCGTCACCGGTATCGGCATGGTTCTGGCCGGTCAGGCCTTTGCCGGCATGCTTCTTTAACCCCATATACCGCCGGCTTCAGCCTGCTTTTTTACACCTGCTCCCATCCGCCGCATCCGGAAAACAACTGCATCATCCGCCAAAAGCCCCCGAAAACAAAGTGTTTTCGGGGGCTTTTGGTAGGTCTCGCCGGATACGGTGCGCAAGTAAATGAGCTCGATTTTCTTGACCAATGCCCCGCGCCCAGGGATTCGTGCTATAATGGTCCAAACAGATGGACCATTGAAAACGGAGGTGACAGGATGGATGAACCGATGGAAATCCAGCGCACGCAGTTTGCCCAAAGATTCGACGTTTGCCGCCCTGCGCTATGTGCAATCGGAGATGAAACCCGTCAGCGGATCATCCGTGTTTTCATTGAAAATTGCGGAAAAGGCGGCTTGCGTGTAGGCGAAATCCAAAGCAGCACAAACATCTCCCGCGCAGCGGTATCCCATCATCTGAAAATTCTGAAAGATGCAGGTATCATAGATGTTCGTCGCGAGGGGACGAAAAACTTCTATTATTTGGATTCTGCAAGCAGCAGTTTATTGACGGTAGCAGAACTTTTTCGCGATGCTGCCGCACTGATGAAACAGTGTCCCACATACAAGGAGGAAGAGACATGAGTTTATATAAGATCATTTTCAGCCCTACCGGCGGTACAGAAAAAGTGGCCGATCAATTGGTTCAGGCATTTGCGCAGGAAGTCAAAACCATAGATTTGACCGATTTTGCAACAGATTTTCAGCAAATTTCCTTGATGGAAGAGGACCTTTGCATCGTCGCCGTTCCATCTTTCGGCGGCCGGGTGCCGAAGATCGCCGCCGAGCGCCTGGGAAAGCTGAAGGCAAACGGCGCAAAGGCAATATTGATTGCGGTTTATGGCAACCGTGCCTACGAGGATACGCTGCTTGAATTAAAGACGATCCTGACCGATTCCGGTTTTTTCTGCGTAGCGGCCGTGGCTGCTGTGGCAGAGCATTCCATCATGCGTCAGTTTGCGCAGGGACGTCCTGACAAACGTGATCTGGAACAACTCTCTCAATTCGGAAAGCAGATCCGCCAGCGCATAGAGGAAAACCGGATGCCGGCAGATCTGGCCCTGCCTGGAAACCGTCCGTACCGGGAATATAATGGGGTGCCGATCAAGCCTTCTGCCAAGAAGAACTGTACGAATTGCGGATTGTGCGCGAAAAAATGCCCGGTCCAGGCGATCCCGCTGGATGATCCATCCAAGACAGATCATGAAACATGCATCAGCTGTATGCGCTGCGTCAGTATCTGCCCTGCGCACTCCCGGGAAGTAAACAAAATCCTGACGTCGATTGCCGCAAGCAAAATGAAAAAGGCCTGCAGTGCGCACAAGGAAAACGAACTTTTTATGGAAGCATAATCCCTGCGTGACAAGCCGCCGTCGTTTCCCGTACAGAGTGGCTTCCGGCCTTTGCATCAGAGGCACGGCTCCCCTGCCTTATGATCTGTCCCTGCAGCCCCATTCGCACAGCCGGTCCAAAGGCCTTCCCCGCTCCCTGCTTTTTCAGGGAATGATCCGCTCCCCATCTCCTGCGCAAACACCGGAGCAGCTCCGCAAAGCGGAGCCGCCCCGGTGTTTTTCTGCGCGCAAGAAGCTTTCTCTGGATCCTTGATGCTAAGCTGCCAACATCATGAAAATCTCACGCCAGCGGACGGCTGCAAGCTTTCCTTCACTGCTCCGGTGCCAAGGGGAACGACACGTGGACCGTGAACAGATCTGCCATGGTCTCCACCGTCAGCGTTCCGCCGCAGGCCTCGGTAAAGCTGCGGGCGATAGACAGCCCCAGCCCGCTGCCGCCATCAGTACGGCTTTCGTCCCCCCGCACGAACCGGGCGGTGAAATCTACCCCCATCGGCAGTTCCTGCCGGGAAGTGTTGCGGAGACTGGCCACTGCCCGTCCCTCCCCCGCTGTCAGCGTCAGGTAGATTCGGCTGCCGGGAAGGGAGTACTGCAATGCGTTCTGGATCAGGTTCTGGAATACCCGGTAAAGGCGCTTGCCGTCAGCTACCACCGGGATCTCTCCTTCGGGCAGGTCTGTCCGCAGAGCCAGGCCGCTTTTTTCAATGGGGTCGGCCATATCCGCCAGGGTCTGCCGCAGAAGCTTGGCCAGATCCAGGCGTTCCAGGTCCACCGGCAGCTGATGGGAGGCCGCTTTGCTGACTTCGAACACGTCCTGGACCATGACCTTCAGCCGCTGGGCTTTCTGATCAATGATCCGGGCATAGTCCGCTGCCGCACCTTCCAGCGGCTCCTGCCGCAGCAATTCCGCATAGGAGAGAATAGAGGTGAGGGGCGTTTTCAGGTCGTGGGACACGTTGGCAATCAGCTCCACTTTCATCCGCTCACTGCGGGTCCGGTCCGCCAGCGCCTGCTGGAGGCCGGATTGAATCTGGCTCAGGTCCTCCGCAATTTGACGGAGGTCCCCGTCGGCAGGCAGTGTGGTGGGCACGCTCAGGTTTCCGGCGCGGATGGCCGCCGTCTGGTCCGCCAGGCAGCCGATGTCCCGGGCCAGGGCCAGCTGATGCCGGGCGGAGAAAGCGCAGACCGCCAGCAGCAGCACAAAGCCCAGGACCGACAGCAGTATACAGGCAAAGTACACGTTCCACCAGGACCAGCTTATCCCCAGCATCAGGATCAAAAGGCCTGCTGCGGTGCCCACCCCGATGGCCGCCAGAGGCGCCAGGGCCCACCGCCGCAGCCGCTGCTGCACCGGCAGGCGGAGCTGACGGTCCCGGAGGATGCGGACAAGGCTCCGCAGCCATCCCCGCCGCCTCTCCTTGGGGTTATACCGGTGGTCTACACCGATCAGCCAGAGCAGCAGGCAGAAAATCAGCACAAGTGGAAGCTTTTCCATAGCCATGCTGATACCGTCCGGCAGATACTCCCGTACCAGGGTGCCTGGAGACAGGTCACCGATGCTGGACAGGAAATGGAACAGCAGCCAGATGGGCCGGCCCATGCTGGTGTAGCCGAAGATCATCCAAAGCAGACACAGCGCCGCCATCAAAAACCGCAGCTCTGTTCCCACGTACACGGTCTTTGCGGCAATGGCCGCCTCCGCCCGCTTCCGGTCCTCCCGGAGCCGGTGAGCGGTGACCAGCAGGACAATGCCTGCCGTCAGGACCCCCGCAGTCCACAAAAAGGCCGTCCGAGCATCCTGCAGCCGCTGGTACAAATTATGTAGAGGACTGCTGTCAAAGACATACCCGTTTACATACAGGCCCTGGAGATAGCGGATGGGAGTCTCACGGACTGCCAGGCGGACCTCCACGTTTTCTGCGTCCTCTCCAACGGTAAAATTCTCGTAGCCCGGCAGATACCACCCACGGTCCTGGGTGTAGATCCCGTCGCCGTAGAGGTCCACCTCTGCTCCGTCCTTCCACGCCCGGGCCTTGCCGTCCCGGAAGATCAGAAGAAAGTTGTAGTTCTCCGGCAGGTTGGAGACATTGGTCAGCGCCTCGTCAGTATTGGAGTAAAGCAGTTTGCCGTCCCTGAAGATGACGTAGAGCACATTCTTGTCTGCCTGATAGATTTCGTCCGGTGCCATATCTTCGGAACCCTCCATCACTGTAATACTGGATGCCGCAGTATCCCAGCCATCGGAGGTCCACATATAGTCGCCCTCCATCATCGCATCATACCATTCCTCCAAGGTCCCCCCGGCCCCCAGGGTCAGGAAGTCACGCATATAGCCGCTGATGATGGTTTGAAAGGCTGATGTCTCCTGCCAGTCAGACTTCCACCACTCTTCTCCGCTGCTGGTGACCCATCGCTGCAGCGCAAAGCACAGGCTGCCTGCTATCAGGGCAAAGCCCAGCAGCAGAGCAAAAAGGCCCGTCCACGCCCGCAGGCGGGGGTGCTTTTTCGCCGCCACCCGTATGACGCCCGGCGCGTCCTCCGCCCCGTTTAAAGCACGGTCCACCTGGGCAGCCACATAGGACTCCAGATTTTTTCCCGGATCCTTATCCATATCGTTCCATTTTGTATCCAATTCCCCACACCACCTTGATGTAATCTGGCTCTTTGGGATTCAGCTCCACCTTCTCCCGAATGCGGCGGATATGGACCATCACGGTGTTCTCGCAGGCGTAGGCCGTCTCTTCCCCCCATACCCGTCGGTAGATCTCCTCCGCCGGAAATACCCTGCCGGGATGAAGCATCAGCAGTTCCACGATCCTGGTCTCCGTGGCGGTGAGATGCACATCCTCCCCGTCAGCGGTCAGCTGGCGGCTCTCCGGGTCATAGGTGAGCCGGCCGTTGACCAGCAGTCCTGTCCGCTCTCGGGCATGGATATCTCCCAGCTGCGTGTACCGCCGCAGCTGGCTTTTCACTCTGGCTGCCAGCTCCTGCGGATTGAAGGGCTTGGTCACGTAGTCGTCGGCTCCCATCGAAAGCCCCAAAATCTTGTCAGAGTCCTCGCTTTTCGCCGAGAGGATAATCACCGGCAGGTTTCGCTTTTCCCGGATGCGCAGCAACGCGGACAGGCCGTCCAGTCTGGGCATCATCACATCCAAAAGGATCAGGTCCACCGGCTTTGTCAATGCCAAATCCACGGCCTCCAGTCCGTCGGAAGCCTTCCAGCAGCGATAGCCTTCCCGCTCCAGCGTAATGGCGATGGCTCCGGCGATCTCTGCGTCGTCATCTACCACCAGAATGCACTCGTTCATGTTGCGTCCCTCCTTGAGCCGAAGTCAGTATCCCATGAAAATCTTACAGCGGCGTGGGGAAAAGTCTTACGGTTTTCTTACAAAAGGAAAAAGCGGACTTCGTTTTCTCCGCTTTCATCCTGATTCCACCCCATCGTCTCCCTTTGTCAGCGCCTTGGTTTACATGTTGGATCTTGGTCTGAGTGTATCAAAAGCGTCTGCCCAATACAAGCAGATGCCGGTGATCCCCGCTTTTGGAAAAGGTGATTTTTCTATAATCCCCGGCCTATGGCGGTGCCTGCTCAAAGTGCGGTCCGATCCTGAAAGCAAAAGCCGCCGAAAAGCGAACGTTTTCGGCGGCTTTTGTATTGCATGCTCATTTCAGATGTCACACCCCGCACAGGCGGACACCTGTAAGAATCTCTGTGGGTCCATGAGGTCAATCCGCTTGCGCAAGCGTCATTTCCGCGGCCAGCAAAAGGAGCTCTTTGAATTGCGTTTGCTGCTGCGCTGACATGTGCTGGGTCATGCGCTGAAAGCAAGCGTCAATCTGCTCCTGGACAAAGGGATACACCGCCCAGGCCTTTTCTGTGGGCTGGATATCATAGGTGCGCTTGTCCTTCGGATTTGTAGTACGCACCAAAAACCCGGTCTCCTCCATTTTGGTCACGGTCTTGGCTATGACGCTTTTGTCCAGCCCCAGCCGCTTGGTGATCTCATCCTGCGTCAGGGAACGGAAGTCACAGACGATGAGAATCACCATGGCCTGGGCCGCCGTCAGCCCGTACTGCGCACAGCTGTTGTTCAGCCAGATATGAGATTTTCTGTATAGGATCGAAATTGCCTTGAATGGGCTGTTCATAATATTTTCCAAGCCCAGCGCCCCCTTTTTGTACTGCTGGTATTATAGCGCGGAACAACCCGATTTGCAAACGGCACCGCTCTTCTCTGCACAAACAAGTGGCACGTGCAACTAGTTATTGACACACTCTTCTTGCCGTGATATAGTTATTTGGTGGCAGTTGCCACTTTTTTATTATCTTGAGCAAAAGGAGCTTTCTATGGAAAAAGCAGAAAAAATCTGGAACAGGAAATTTATCCTCCTGTTCATTACCAACCTCTTGGTATTGGCGGCCTTCTATGCGTCCATCCCCATTATCCCGGTCTACTGCGCAGAGATCGGAATTACCGGGTCCAGGGTAGGCATCGTTTTGACGGCCATGTCCGTAGCCACGGTGCTATTCCGTCCTGTGGCCGGATACCTGCTGGATAACTTCAATCGCTATCGGGTCTACCTGCTGTTTTTGGCTCTGTTCTGCCTGTCATTTCCGGCTTTTCTCCTCTTCCCGGTGTTCGGGCTGCTGATCGTGGTGCGGCTGTACATGGGCGCCGTGTACTCCGTGTGTGCCTCCGCCACCATGACCATGGCGGGAGATGTTCTGCCTGCGGCCAAAATCACCGAGGGCATCAGCCGCTTTGCTTTCACTGTGTCCATCGGTATGGCAGTGGGACCCTTCGTCGGATTGAAGGTCCAGAACAATATGAGCAGCAAGGCGTCCTTCCTCACCATTTTCGGCATTACCGTAGCTGCCCTGATCTGCGTATCCTGCTGCCGTTTGAAGTACCCCAAGGTGGAGCGGAAAAAGTTCTCCCTCAAAGAGTCTCTCTACGGTCCCGCCGTCCCGTTCATGCTGAACATGATGTTCCTGATGATCCCTTACGGGGCAGTCATCGCCTACTCCTCCATTCTGGCGCAGGAAAAGGATATCATGGGATATCTGCCCTACTTCTACATCTGTCTGGTGGCAGGGATGCTGCTGTCCAAGACATCCACCCAGAAGGTCATCGACGCCGGCAGGCATCGCCCCCTGGTCTATGCCAGTCTGGTGGTGCTGGTCCTCACCATGCTCAGCTTTCTGTTTTTGACCAGCGGCGCCCATCTGCTGGCTGCCGGGTTCTTCTTCGGCCTGGGCTATGGCATCCTGCAGCCCCTCTTCCAGTCCTTCGTCACCGGCACCACACCGGCACCGCACAGAGGCGTCGCCAACTCCACCTATATGCTCTCCTATGACATCGGTATCGGCATCGGTTCCCTGCTTATGGGCTTTATGCAGGAGTCCATCGGTCTGACCACCGGCTTTGCCCTGACCGCCATTGCCTACGTGATCGGCGGAATCGTGTATCTCACCTTTGTGGACGGCTATTACCGCCGGCTGCGTACCGCCCGCTGACAGGACCTAATAAAAGGAGGCGTTTCCTGGGATGAAAAACAGAGTCATTACCATCAGCCGCGAATTCGGCAGCGGAGGCCGCACCATCGGCAAGCGGACAGCAGCAGAGCTGGGAATCCCCTGTTACGACAACGAGCTGCTGCAAAAGATCGCACACGAGAGCGGGTTCCACGAAAACTACATCAAAGAAGCCGGGGAGTACGCACCCGGCGGATTTTTGGCCAACGCCTTCTCCCGCCGGGATGCCGGGCCAAACAACGCCGACTATCTCTGGCAGATCCAGTACAATATCATTTCCCAACTGGCTGAAAAGGGTCCCTGCGTGATCGTCGGCCGGTGCGCGGATTACATCCTCCGGGACAAGGCGGACTGTCTGCGAGTCTTTATCCATGCAGATATGGCATTCCGGGCGAAACGCATCGTGCAGGAGTACGGCGAACGGACGGAATCCCCGGAGCAGCGTCTAAAAGACAAGGACAAGCGCCGTGCGGCGTATCATCGGTTCTATACCGACATGAAATGGGGCTATGCCCAGAATTATGATCTCACGCTCAACAGCGGGGTCCTTGGCATCGGCCAATGTGTGGATATCATCAAGGCCCTGTACTGAAGCCTGCTCATCATACCGGCTGAAAATGCGAAGTCCGTTTTTCGAACCATTTGTTCGAAAAACGGACTTCGTTTATTTTTTATGCCCGGCCATGCACAATTATCGCATTGCCGTGCAATGCCTCTGTAAATTTTTACAGCAGTCTGCGCAGTATTGCTGCCGCATCGTTCCCTCAGGAAGTCCTTCGGCAGGAAGATGAAGCTACGTCCACCAGCCACGCCATAAAAATCATCCCCAGCGCCAGCGTACTCACCTCATTCCAGGCATACTGGTTCATGGCAAAGATCAAAGGTGCTCCGATTCCACCGGCCCCAGCCAGCCCCAGTACCGACGCTTCCCGGATATTGACGTCAAAGCGATAAAGCGTGCAGGAGGCAATCTGAGGCGTCAGCTGGGGAAGAACACCATGGAAGATCCGGACCGGCCGGGAAACACCCATCGCCTCCAGCGCGTGAACAGGGCGCAGATCCAGCGCATCGATGGCTTCTGAGAACCGTTTGCATAAAAGTCCCACGCTGCACACTGCCAGTGTCAGTACGCCGGTGAAGGAGCCGGGACCGCAGACCCGAATAAAGATCAGTCCATAGATCAAAGAGGGAACGGAGCGGATTGCGGCCACTACGGTTCGGAAGAACCACGCTACCGGAGCCGGAAAAAACCGTCCACTGCCTAAAAAAGACAGGGGAACTGCCAAGACCACACCCACACAAGTCCCTACAAAGGCCATGGCCGCCGTCTCCAAAAGGAGATAGAAAAGGCCGCTGCTGTCCAGACGGAGCAGCAGCTCCAAGTCCGGATGGAGCAGCCCATCCAGCAGCACCTGCACCATCCGCAAGCTGGTCCGGGACAGATCCGGAGCCGGCAAAGTCAACGTGCAGAATATAAACAGCCCTGCTGCCGCACCGGTCAGCAGTCTCTGCCCCGCTCTGCCCATCGTCAGCTCATGCTGCACCAGCCGAGTCAGCACTGCACTGAGTGCTTCCATACCATACACGACCAGAAACAGCAAAATCAGGATCATCCCGACCTTGCTGTACTCCCGCCAGGAGACCTTCTCATTGAGAAGCAGTCCGATCCCCCCTGCCCCCACATAACCCAGGATGGCGCTGTGGCGTACATTGCCCTCCAACAAATAGAGCACATTGGTGAGATAGGCAGGTGTGATTTCCGGGAAAACGGAATGGACAAAGGCCTGGACCGGTCTGGCTCCCATGGCTTGCAGGGCTGTATAGGGCCCCAGTGGTGCACTCTCCATGTCCTCATAGGTCAGCCTGGTCATAATGGCAAAGGTATAGACCGTGATCGCGGCAGTTCCAGCAAAGGCACCGATCCCCAGAAAGAAGGTGGCCAGCAGGGCCAGGATCAGCGCCGGAAAAGACCGCAGCAGCTGAATGCAAAAGCGCAGGAGTTTTTTGAGTCCCCAAGGCCCGGGCAGTGTTGCGGCACAGCCCATGGCAGCGGGGATCGCCAATACCGCTCCCAGGACCGTACCGGTAACGGACATCTGCACAGTGGTCCAGAGCAGCGGCAAGACTTTCCCTGTAAAGCTCCACTCCGGCGGGAACATCTGCGACACGATGTCCATCAAATGGCTCTTCCGGGACCACAGCACGGAAAGGTCACAGCCTGTGAACCAGGCAGCTCCCAGAAAGACCGCCGCAAAGGCCGCGGCTGTCAGTGGCCGCGAAAGGCGCCGCCTCATACGTCCACCCCGGTTCCGCCGTAGATTTTTCCCAGGATCTCCTTTGTGACATCTCCTGGCGCACCGTCGAAAACCACCTGTCCCCGGCTGATACCGATGATATGGTCGGAAAATTCCAGGGACAGCTCCAGATTGTGACTGTTCATCAGGACGCTGACGCCCCGGCTTCGCTGGATCTGACGCAGCAGCTGGAGGATCTGCCGCCCGGTGACTGGGTCCAGGGAAGCCACCGGCTCGTCCGCCAGCAGCACCGCCGGATCCCGCATCAGTGCCCGGGCAATGGCCACCCGCTGCTTCTGCCCGCCGGAAAGACGCCTGACCGGCTCATCCAGCTTATCTGCCAGCCCTACCTCGCGGAGGATACCGGCGGCCTTTTCCCGGCAGGCCGGCCCAAAGCAGCCCAGAAGCGCGGCTCCCATGTTCATCTCTGGAAGACAGGCATTCAGGACATTTTTCAGAACACTGGAAACCTCCACCAAGCAAAAATCTTGATAGATGGTACCGATGGTCCGCTGTACGGCCCGCTTGTCCCGGCCCCGGGCAGACTCAAAGGGAACACCTGCGTAGAGGATCTTTCCGCCGTCACAGGCCTCCATTCCGTTGAGAATCCGGAACAGTGTCGTCTTTCCGGCCCCGGAGGGGCCGATGACTGAGAGAAACTCCCCATCCTTCAGGGTGAAACTCACGTCTTTCAGAATCTCTCCCGTCCGTGGAAAGCATTTTTGAATGTGTTGGACCTGTAACATAGCGATCCTCCCGGCTGCAGATTACTGTTCCATGGATCTGAGGAGCTCCTGTGCCGCCCGCTCCCCGTCATAATCGGCGTCGCTGCCCCAGGTATAGCCCACTTGGCTGAAGACGCTGAAAATGGCCTGTCCCTCTTCGGTCTCGGCCAGTTCGATGAACGATTCTCCCACAGCCTTCCGGAAATCCTCGTCCTGCATGGTCTCGGAGGTCTTGCTGTAAGCGATCATATCGTTGTAGATGCCGTCCGTGACCCCGATGACACCGGTCTGCTCCACCATGGGAGCGGTGCCGCCGAAGTCAGACTCCCAGATAGGGGCATTCTTGATGCGGATATGCCCATAGGACACCATCACGTCCACCTGACCGGCAGCCAGACGGGCCACAGAGGTCGTATGAGAGTCGCACTCCACCACGTTGTCCAGATCGCTGATTCCCTTTCCGTAGTGCTCCTGAAGCCACAGGCAGGGATAGATATATCCAGAGGCAGAGGTAGGATTGAGCACTGCCCAGGTCGCGCTGTTCAGATCCTCCCAGGTCAGCTCCTGTCCGTTATTGACCTTGTCCAGGAGTTCCTGCCCCTTTTCCGTAGGGCCTGCCAGCAAAATACAGCGATAGTACGTGCTCATTTCCTCGGTATTTTCCTCGATGGTGCCGTCGTTCCAATCCGCAGGATTTTCAGAGTCTTTATTGATACCGTAGCGGAGGGCCGTCAGCAGTACATCGCAGTCATCAGAGAAGAGAACGTAGTTGCCGCCGGAAATGAAGCCCAGATCGGCGCTGCCGGCACTGAGGGCCTCTCCCACGGCGGTGTAGCTGGTGCCCACCGACATGTCGATCTCGCCCACGTCATAGCCCTTTTCCAGCAGCTTCGCCTTCAGCAGTTCCTCCAGAGGCTGGGTAGACTCAGAAATGATGTCGGCATCCGCGTAGGGAGAGAAGGCGATCTTCAGGGATGAGACGCTCTTTACCCCGTCCGCGCCCGGCTCTTCCTGCGCCGTCTCGCCAGTATCGGAGGCGCCGCAGCCGGCCAGCAGGCCGCAGGACAGCGCCAGGGTCAAAAGGAGTGCGGGAATGTTCTTTTTCATAGGAGTACCTCCATTCAATTTTCCACGCAAAAGAAAAAAGGCATATGCACCTGCATATGCCTTACCATGACTTTCACGCAGATGCTGATTGCCCCACTCTGGGAAAAGCAGGGTACGGTCGGTCCTCTCTGGGACCCTCTCAGCCTGGAACACAGGCTCCCTCGCAATCTGGTTCTTGTCATCTATATTCTGAGCGTGGCGCCAGGGAGCTCCCCCTTTCGCCGCATTCCGCAAACCGATGGAAGTATAGCACACTCCGGAAGAAAGCGCAAGGCATTTTCCGTGTGACCTCCGGATATCAGGCACAAATCTCCAGCAGAGCCGCCCTTTGGGCGGCAGAAACCAAAATAAAAGGACATCCTCTCGGATGTCCTTTTATTTTGGTACGCCCGGCTGGATTCGAACCAGTGGCCTACAGAGTCGGAGTCATCAGGTGGTCAAACGGGAAACCGTTGGGGCCCAGTGATTTTGTGGGGTTTGGACAGATTTGCAGAGAATTACAGAAAGTCCCCGGAGGCATTGCGCTGCGACGTCTTCGGGGACTTTCTTCGACAGTGGTCAAATAGTAGTCAGAGCGAGGGCCATACCTTCTATTAAACCTGAAAAAATTCGTTTCAGTTGCACAAAGACGTGCAACTTTTGCCGACAGAACACCAAGTATAGAGCGCGCTTGAGAATCGGAGGAACAAATGGAAGCATCAGATATTTTAAATGCCATCCATGACAGACTGGCGGGAAAATGGCCGGATCGAACCATCTATCTGGACACCGAACGACCATCCATCTGCCTGCTGGTGGAAAAAAATGACTGGAGTGATGTCAACCGGTCTTTGATCCGACGGGATCTTCAACTGCGGCTCATCCTCTACGATGCACCGGATGAGCAAGGCGAAGGTCCCTGGTATCGACTGACCACAGATTTCGAACAGGCCATCAAACTGCTGCTCCCGGTCTTGCAGGTGGGCAGCCGGCATTTGCAGCTTACCTGCAAGGCTTTGCCGCGAGAGTCCGACCGGGCCTACGCACAGATCAACGCTTCCTGGCTGGATCCCAGGTCCACATCGGAAGTAGCACCCGAACCACCGGCAGCAACCACCGCGCAGGTATGCGTGGAAATAAAAAATTATTGACAGGAGTGATCTTATGGGACTTCCCCAGCTGACCTTTGAACTGAAAAAAGCGGCAGACACCGTTGCCGCACGCACAGCACAGGGTGTCATCGGCATGATTTTGAAGGACACCAAATCCGTCGGCGTACATGTGATCTATCAGGAAAGCGATATTCCCACGGACCTGGGCGCCGACAACATCGCCTATATCAAGCAGGCGCTGATTGGCTATGTCAACCGTCCCACCTGCATTTATCTTGCCGTTGTATCCTCCGAGGGCGGCACCGTTTCCGACGGCTTCGCCGCACTGGGACAGTACAGCTATGACTACCTGGTAGCGCCTCCCGATATCACCACCCCCGACACCACAACGCTGGCCGATCTCGTGAAGGAACAGCGCAAAGGACGCTACATCGGAAAGGCCGTGCTGCCTGACACGGCCGCGGACCACGAGGGCATCATCAACTTTACCGCCAGCAACATCAAGGTAGGCGCCACCACGTACGAAACCGGCGGCAAGTACGCCTCCCGGATCGCCGGTATTCTGGCGGGAACTCCCGCCGATTGCAGCGCCACCTACGCCCCCCTGCCCGAGGTCACAGGCGTGGACGCCATCGAAGATGCCGACGCGGCAATCAACAGCGGAAAGCTGATCCTCATCAACGACGGCCGCCAGGTAAAGCTGGGCAGAGCCGTGACTTCCAAGACCACGGTGGCGGACGGCGAAACGCAGGCTCTGAAGAAAATCAAGATGGTGGCCGCCGTGGATCTGATCCGGTACTACGCCCTGACCACCATTGAGGATAACTATCAGGGCAAGTGCTCCAACACCTATGACAACAAGTGCATCCTGCTGACCGCCCTGCGCGGTTATCTGAAAGAGCTGGAAAACGGCGACGTTCTGCTGGAAAAGAGCTCCGGCGCCGAGCTGGACGCCGCGGCCACCCGGGCGTTTTTGATCGACCAGGCCTCCAAGGCCGGGGACGTGGAAGAGGCCAACCGGATCAAGGCGCTGGATGACGCGGCCGTGATCAAGGAGGATACCGGCAGCTATGTCTTTATCCGGCTCTACGGATATGTGCTGGATGCTATGGAGGATTTTGCCCTTGTGCTGGAGGTCTCCAACGGCCTCCTGGCGGTGTAATGTAAGGAGGATTGCATATGGCTGAAATTTTGGACGCAGCTCTGGTTCGGAGCGGTACGTGGGGCAGCTTGTGGCTGGACGGCGAGCAGGTGGCCGAGTGCTACGGCTGCCAGATCAAGCTGAACAAGACCAAGGAGGATGTGGCCCGCTGCAGAACACTGGTGGCGGGAAAGAAGCTGACGGGCATTTCCGGCACCGGTACGGTACGGATCTACAATGCCACTTCCCGGCTGATCCAGGCGGAGGCCCAGGCGCTGAAAAACGGACAGGACCTGCGGCACACCCTGATCTCCAACCTGGACGACCCGGACAACCCCAGCAACCAGCGGATCTCCGTCACCGGCGTCAGCTTTGACGACCTGACGCTGGCAGACTGGGAGGCCGCCAAGCTGGGACAGATCGAAGCCCCCTTCACCTTTGAGGACTTCGACGTTCTGGACAGCTGACAGGAGGGGCAGAAATGGAGCAAACATTGAACACCGGGGCAGCAGGTGCTGCCCCCTCCACCCTGGAACTGCTTTTAGGGGCGGACGTCACCTCCGTGAAAGCGAACCTGCCCACCGCCCGGTATGAGGTCCCCCGGCTGAGCGAGGAGGCAGGCGCGCCGGTGGTGTTCACGCTGCGGGCCCTGCCCTACGGCAGAGTCCAGGAGCTCAAACGCCTGACAGAGGAAGCCGACATTCAGATCCTGCTGGCCGGCTGTGTGGACCCGGATCTGAAAGCGGCGGCCCTGCAGGAGAAATTCCAGGGCGTGACACCGGCCGAGACCATCAAGGCCATGCTGCTGCCGGGAGAGATCGCGGATTTGTCCATTGCGGTGGAAAAGCTGTCCGGCTACCGGCGGACCACCATTGAAGAAGTAAAAAACGGCTGAGGGAGGCGGCGGACCCGGAGCTGGGCCTTGCGTACTATCTGTACGCGGCCCACGGGATCCTGCCGGGGGATTATTACCGGCGAAGTCAGGGTGAGAAGGACCTGATCTGGGCCTTCGCCTCCTATGAAGCAGAGCAAAAGA
>CABQCB010000015.1 GCA_902462475.1 uncultured Oscillibacter sp.
GATCGCGGCGCTCCACGGCGCTGCGCTGGAATTTGAAAGCGAGCCCGGCCGCGGCACCCGGGCGCGGGTCCATTTGAAAGGAGGCGAGTCCTCTTGAAGTGCATCAAAACCTGGGCATTGCCCGTTGCGACCGGCCTGGTGGTGCTCTCGGCCCTGCTGCTGCCGCCCCAGATCTCGGCCCTGCGGGACCGGCAGACCCTGGGCACCATCCACACCGCGCTTTTGGCGCAGGAGGAGCTGACCATCCGGGAGGCCACCCTGGCGGAAAAGCTGGAGCTGCTGGTGCGGGGCACCCGCTACCCGGACCTGGAGGTCTATTCCACCACCCAGTCCCTGCCCGCTCCGGGAGAGCCCGACGCAGCGCAGGCGGAGGACCTGTTTTTCCAGAGCGTGGATTTCCTGCTGGCCTGGGGCGTTCTGCCGGAGGACTTTGACCGGGACAGTCTGGAATATACGGGAGGCACCCGGGCCATCTATGTCCAGTCCGACGGCACGCTGTCCGCGGGGATGCTGTATCTCCAGGGCAGGACCGCAGGTCGGGACGACCTGTGGCTGGTGGTGGATCAGGAGACGGGATTGCCGCTGTGGATCGACTGCTCCCTGCGCTCTGTCCGGGATTCGCTTCCGTCCAGTGCGGCGCTTGGCCAGCGGTTTTTGGACGGGCTGGGACTAGAGACGCAGCCGCGCAGCGACACCGTATGGGAACTGACGCAAACGGACGGACTGCTGTACACCGCCGGAACAGAGCGCCACAGCGGGCGGCTCTATGTGGAGCCTCTGGCCTTTTTCCCCAGCGACGGCGAAAGTCCCCGGATACAATGATGCAGCAATGATGCCTTTGTGCGGCCACTTTGCGGCAAGGAAGCGCTATGGTAAAGATACCAAAAGGGACCGGGCCCCAGGGCGGGCCCGGACCATAAGAAAAGGGAGGTATGGATCATGAAAAAGAACCGTTCGCTATTGTGCCTGCTGGCGCTGCTGTGCGCGCTGCTGCTCTCCGCCTGCGCCGCCTCCGCCGCCGACAGTGAGACGCCGGACACCTCGCCCCAGGCGGACCAAACGCCCCCCGCGGCGCAGGAGACTTCGGAAGAGCCCACCCTGGAAGATCTGCTGGGCGAGGACTATGTCTCCTATCTCACGGAGACCATCACCATGCAGATGGGCAACCGCATGGAAAAGGACCCGGACGTGCGCTACTATCCCATTGAGGACAACGCCCCTTTGACCGACTATGTGGCCATTGATGAGACCACTGCCTTCGAGGTGGACGAGGAGGGCAATCCCGTGATCCTCTTCCCTGCCGGCACGGTGACCGACGAGGCCAACGGAGCGCAGAGCTTCCGGGTCCCCAAGCTGTACCAAGCAGAAAAAAGCTCCTGATTTCCTAAGAAATCAGGAGCTTTTTTACAGACCGTTTTTCGGGGGCGCGTTCCATTCCCGCTGTCCGCAGGCCCCCGGCGCCCATACGGGACCTTCCCCGGGGAAACGTCTTTGTTATTCTGTGTAAATGACTTTTACGTGTTCCTGCTCCAGCCGTTCCAACAGCTTTTCGTTGGTGATGGGCTTGGACGTGATGATGCCGGTCAATTCCCGGAAATCGGCAAAGAGATTGACGCCCATGATGTGGAATTTGCTCTCATCCAGCAGCGCATAGACTTCCCGGGCAGAACGGACCATTTGGCGCTTGACCGCAAACTGAAAGGGAGATACCACTGTCAGCCCCGTGATCCCCCGGACGCCGGAAGCTCCGATAAACGCTTTTTCCACCTGGTGGGAGGCAAAAAACTCCACCGCATCATCATCCACCAGGGCCATGTCCTCCAGCATGCCGCCGCACAAAAACACATTTACATTGGTGGCATTAAAGGCGTATGCCACCGGGACGGAATTGGTAATGACGGACAGGTGATTCCGGTCCCGCAGGTTTTCGGCAAGGGCCAGCGTGGTGGTGCCTGCATCGATGATAATGGAATCATCCTCCTGCACCAGGGCCGCGGCGGCCTTTCCGATGCGCTTTTTTTCCTCATCGTGCATGGCATCCCGCATCTCGTAGCTGGGTGCCCTGCGGATGTCTTCCAAAAAGATCCTGCCCCGGGCCTTGCGGATCTTTCCTGCCTGTTCCAGTGCAGTGATATCCCGACGGATCGTGGCAGGGGAGGCCGGCAGCATTTCCAGCAGTTCATTTACGGAAATGCTGTTGGTTTTTTTCATGGCATCCAGAATTTGCAGCTGCCGCTCTCCGCTTTTCATGGTCGAGCCTCCCTTTTCACCGCATGAATCATTTCGAAATCATTATAAATGATTTTTCAATCGCACACAACTGTTATTTTTCCAAAGATTGGCCGGCTCAGGCCTTCTGCCCACGTCTTTTCCGGAGGATCGGGCTGACGATGGGCCACAGCAGGGAGATCACGGAAATAATGATCAAAACCAGGGAGATGGGACGGGTGAAGAAGATGGACCAGCTGCCGTCGGAAATCGTCAGCGCCCGCTGCAGATTCTTCTCCGCCAGGCTGCCCAAAATCAGTCCCAGGATGATGGGAGGCATGGGGAACTCACACTTAATGAGGAAATACGCCACCACGCCGAAAATCATCATCATGAAGATATCCAGAATGTTGTTGTTCAGCGCAAAGGTGCCTACAACGCAGAACACGAACACGATGGGAGTCAGGTACGTGTTGGAGACATTGCCGATCTTGGCAAATCCCCGGATGGCACCGTAGCCCAGCAGGCACATGCAGATATTGGCGAAGAACAGTCCCACGATGATGGTGTAGACCGTATCGGTCTGGTCGGTGAACAGCGTGGGTCCGGGCACGACGCCTTGCATCATCAGGGCGCTGAGCATCACGGCCGTGCCTGCATCGCCGGGGATGCCCAGCGTCAGCAGGGGGATAAGCGCACCGCCGGAGATGGCATTGTTGGCGGCCTCCGGCGCTGCAATGCCCTCGGGGACACCCTGTCCGAATTTTTCCGGGTGCTTGGACCAGCGCTTGGCCTCGTTATACCCCACCCAGGAGGCAATGTCGCCGCCGGTGCCGGGGATGGCTCCGATCACCGTGCCGATGACGCTGGAGCGCAGGATCGTGGGGAACGTGGCCTTGATGTCCGCCCAGGTGGGCAGGACCCGCTCCAGCTTGGCCTTGGAGGTGGGCTTGCTGTTTCCGCCGCCCTCTTCGATGTTGCTCAGTCCCTGGGAAAACGCATAGAGGGCGATCAGGGTGGGCACCATGGCGATGCCGCCCATCAGGTAGACGGAGCCGAAGGTAAAGCGGGCCGAACCGGTCAGGGAGTTCATGCCCACGGTCGCCATCATCAGGCCCAGCACAGCGCCGATCAGGCCCTTGATGACATTTTGGGAGGAGATGCTGGTGACCATGCTCAGGCCGAACACAGCCAGGGCAAAGTACTCCGCAGCGCCGAACTTCAGCGCAAACTTGCTCAGGAGCGGAGCGGTCCACAGCAGCATCACCGCGCTGAACAGTCCGCCGAAGGTGGACGCCATGGTGGAAATACTGATGGCGCGTCCCGGCTGATGCAGGGTGGTGGCCATGGGATATCCGTCCAGCACCGTGGCGGCAGAGTTGGCGGTGCCCGGTGTTTTAATCAAAATGGCAGTAATGGAACCGCCGTAAATGGCGCCGCAGAAAACGCCCAGCAGCATAAGGATACCGGCATTTCCGTCCAGAGACAGCGTCAGCGGCATCATGATGCTCAATCCCATGATCGAGGACAGGCCGGGCATCGCGCCCACCAGGATTCCGATGAGCGTGCCGAAGAAGACCACGCCGATATGATACGGCTGCAGCACATAGGTCAGTGCGGCCAATAAACTCTCCATCTGTCGTTCCTCCTTTCGTTACAGCAGGCTGCCCTTGGGGATGGGCAGATTGAGCGCCACGGAAAAAATCACGTAAATGAACACCAGCACGCCCACCGTGACGCCAATGAGGACCAGCGGCCGCCGCTCCTTCATCAAAGCCATGATGGCAGGGATCATAAAGGCGGAAGCGATCATAAAGCCGAAGAATTTCAGCAGCACGCAAAATACCAGCATGATGCCGATGCCCGCCAGGACCCGCTTGAGTCCGGGCCCCATTTCAAAGGGCGCTTTCTTGTCCGAGTGGTCCCGCAGGCTCTGGACCATCAGGGCGACGGCCAGCAGAATCATGCACACCGACAGGACCTTGGGCCAGGTTCCCGCGCCCATGCCTCCGTCTACGGACGGCATCTGGGAGGCGCTGAAGAACATGGCGGCCGACATGATAATCAAAAAAATGCAGATCCCAATATTGTATTTTTTCAAATGTATCTCCTCCTAGAAAAAGGGGGAGCCCGCACGTATGAAACGTAGGGGCTCCGGCCTTTCAAATGGGGCTTAACCGATCAAAGAGGTGTAATACTCCTGCTGGCTGGCAACAAAGCTCACCATTTCCTCGTTGCTCATCTCCTCGACGGGCTGGAAGAAGAAGCCTTCCTGCGTAGCCTTGTACTCGTCGGAGACAGCGGCGGGCGCAAAGGCCTGCTGCAGGAACTCCACGATGGCCGGGTCGGTGTCCGCCTTCACGGCCAGCATGATCCAGCTGTTTACCTGCATGTCGGCCAACTCCTCATACAGCTCTCCCATGGCAGGCACATCGGGGTAGGTGCTCAGCCGCTCGTTGGAGGTCACAGCCAGAGGCACCACGTTGCCGGCATCCATCTGGCCCACGGCGGCGCCGGAGGCCGTGATGGCCGCCTGGACCTCACCGCTGACCACGGCCACCACGCTGTCCGCCGCGGAATCGTAGGAGACCGTCTTCAGATCCAGGCCCAGATCCTGCACCAGAGCCAGGTAAGCCAGGTGAGGAGCAGCACCGCTGCCGGTATCGGCCACGGTCACAGTGCCCGGATTGGCCTTGGCATACTCCACAAACTCCTCAAAGGTCTGATAGGGGGCATCCTTGCTGACCACGAACAGATAGGGGTCATTCTCGATGCAGGCCAGAGGCACAAACTGGTCAGAGGTAATCTCGGTGTTTCCCAGCACGTTGTTGAGCACCAGGTCGCAGTTGAGCACGCCGATGGTGTAGCCGTCAGACGCAGCGTTGGCGAACTGCGTGGCACCCACCAGGCCGGAGCCGCCGGTCACGTTGGAAACCATGAAATTGGTGGAGATCATGTCATCGGGAACCGCATCCAGCACACCGCGGACACACAGATCCGTCGTGCCGCCGGCGCCGTAAGGTACGATCACGGTAATGTCCTTGGTGGGGTAGTCCAAAGTGGCAGCCTCTTCAGGCTGGTCGTTTTCACCTTCAGAGCTGGGGGCAGATTCTTTGGAGCCGCAGGCAGTCAGCAGAGTCAGCGACATGGCACCGGCCAGCAGCATGGCAAGCAGCTTTTTGCTAGTGTGTCTCATAGTGGTACTCCCTTTCATCATAAAAAGTCATGTAATGTATCACCAACGCCCGTTTCCGGACGGCAGCAACCTCAAACATACCGGATCGGCAGCGCATCCCGGCTTTGGATGAACTGTTCCACCGTGGCATAATCGGGTACGCCGGCGGTGGCACCAAAGGCCTGGACCGCGTGGGCGGACGTTGCCGTGGCAAAGCGGACGCAGTCCTCCAGCTCTTTTCCCCGGCCCAGTGCCGTCAGGAAGCCGGCCACAAAGGCGTCCCCCGCGCCGGTAGTCTCTGCCACCGGCACCTGATAGCACCCGCAGTAAAAGGCCCGCTTCCCATCCTTGCAGTAGCAGCCCCTGGTCCCCAGCTTGATGGCCACGGCACCGACGCCCTGCTCCAGGAAATAATCCGCGATCCTGCGCTCGTCATCGGTGCCGGCGATGCAGGACGCCTGCTCAATGGACGGCAGGAAATAGTCCAGATACCGGTAGCAGGGGCGGATGATCGCATCCCACCGCCCGGTCCTGTCCTTCGTCACATCCATGCAGGTGACCACGCCCTTTTCCCGGGCTGCCCGCAGCAGGGCCGCCGCGCCGGCGCCGTCAAACTGCGGCAGATGGAATGTTCCGCCGATCTGGAGCATGTCCACCCGGTCCAGCAGGCTCAGGTCCACGTCCTCCAGGCAAAACTCGGCGCTGGTTCCCGGATACTGCAGGAATTTCCGGTTGCCCGCAGGATCAATGAGGATCAGGGACTTGGTCTGCTCTGTGGCGGCAGACCGTTTTACATAGTCCACGCAGACGCCGGCCTTCCGGGCGATGTCCAGCACATAATCCGCCAGCACATCGCATCCGGCCCGGCCCACGTAGTAGACCTCGTTTCCCAGCTTGGCCAGATCAATGGCGTTGTTATTGGCGTCTCCGCCGCTTTTTATGGCGATCTCCTCCACCTGGCTGGCGTCATTGTCAAATGCCACCGGGCCGACGGGATGGACCAGCAGATCCACCATCATTTCTCCTACACACAGGACCCTCATGGGCCGCCCTCCATCCAGCATCGTGATTTTGATTAATAATCATATTCTAATCATAAAATGAATATTTATTGATTGATAAAATGTTATCACAGTCATTTTCACTTGTAAATATGACTATTTAACAGGATTTTCATGTGGAATTTGTGCATTTCCGCAAGAGCGGAAGATTCAATTAAATCACTGTTCGCTCAGTGATCCATCATTTTCCCTGGAACAGCTGGATCTTGTGCCGGGCCAGCTCATACATATTGGCCTTGGCCTGCCGGTACATGGCATAAAAATCACGCTGCCCCACCGTGGCCTCCAGTCCGGACATAAAGGCCATTCTCAGCTCCGTGGCCACATTGATCTTCCGGATGCCCAGCTGGATGGCTTTACGGATCATATCATCCGGTGTGCCGGAACCGCCATGCAGCACCAGCGGCGGCGTGCCCAGCGCACGGCAGGCAGCCAGCCGGTCAAAATCAAAGTGGGGGGTTCCCTGATACATGCCGTGGGCATTGCCGATCCCCACGGCCAGCGCATCGCAGTCCACCATGGCAATGAACTGCTCCACCTCGTGCAGGTCTACCAAATTGACGCTTTTATGGGAGATACCGTCCTCCACGCCGGAGATCGCGCCCAGCTCGCATTCCACGGAAACGCCCACAGCGTGGGCACTTCGGACCACTGCCTGGCTCTCCCGCACGTTTTCGTCAAAGGGATGGTGTGACCCGTCGTACATAACGGAAGTAAAGCCTGCCCGCAGGCACAAAACGGTCTGCTCATAGCTGACGCCATGGTCCAGATGCAGCACCACGGGGATCTTGGTCTCACCCGCCAGACGCTTCACCACATCGGCCAGGTGCCAGAGCTGGCCGGCACCGATGGCCCCCTGCCCCACCGTGAGGATCAGCGGACAGTTTTCCGCTTCCGCCGCGTCCACCAGGGCCTCCGGCCCTTCCAGGTTGTCAATATTGAAAGCGGGGATCGCCGTTCCGGTTTCCTCCGCGATCTTCAAAACTTCTTCCAGTGTCGTAAGCAATATTATCGCATCCTTTCATGAAGAGGCCCAAGGTCCCACGTCTTTGCGTCTTCCCAAAATTACCACCAAATGATTAAATAATCAATATCAATAATCAAAAAATCATATATTCTCTATATTGATGATTTATTTGGCAGATTTTTGTGAAGTATTACTCGTTTATTTGGGCAATGCATCTGTGGTATTCTCTCATTGCAGAATGACTTGATGATTGGAGGCGCAGCCCATGAAGCAGCCGAACCTTCCCGTCCTTCTGGATCACGCCGGAGCGTGGCGCGTCTACCTGGGAGGCAGCCGTATCCGCGCGCTCCGCGGAGAAACGGACCCGCAGGATGACCATTTCCCGGAGGAGTGGATCGCATCCACCGTGGAAGCGGCCGGCACCGGCGCCCAGCCGGGCGCCGGTCTCAGCCGGGTGCAGGAGCCGCCCTTTCCCATCCTGCGGGACGCCATTGCCGCATCACCGGAGGCATGGCTGGGAAGGGACTTTGTTCACCGCCACGGCAGCAGCTGCGGGGTACTGCTGAAGCTGCTGGACGCCGCAGAACGGCTCAATGTCCAGGTCCATCCCACCCGGGAATCTGCCAGGGAGCTCTGGGGGCTCCCCTTCGGCAAAGCAGAGTGCTGGCACTTTTTGGAGGGACGCTCTATCAACGGACAGCCGCCGGTGTTTTATTTGGGCTTGCGGCAAAACGTAACGGAAGAGGTCCTCCGCCAGGCGTTTTGCAGCGGCGACCCTCAGCGGATACTGGATTGCATGTATCAGTTCCCCGCGGTGGCCGGTCAAACGATTTTGGTGGAAGGCGGCGTCCCCCATGCCATCGGCGCCGGGTGCTTTCTCATGGAGATCCAGGAACCCAGTGATCTGACCCTCCGCCTGGAACGGCAAACGGCGTCCGGCACTCGGGTGCCGGACGCCGTTTGCCATATGGGCATCGGATACGACCGCATGTTCTCCCTGATCCGGTACGCCCGCCTTTCCCGGGAAGAGACAAAAGCCGCCTACTTTATTCCGCCCCGGGTCACAGAGCGCACCGCCGGCGGCCGTATCGTGGAACTGCTGGGCCATGATCGTTGTCCGTACTTTTCCATGGAGCGAATTTTTGTGGAGACCTCGCTGGTACTGAGGGCTCGCGCCTCCTTTTACGGTCTGTTCGTCCTCTCCGGCAGGGGGGTCCTGCGGTGCGGGGAACGGCAGCTATCTCTGACTGCGGGCGATCAGCTGTTTATGCCCGGCGGCGCTCCCCCGGCAGCGCTGGAGTCCGACACCGGGCTTTGCCTGATCCGTTTCCAGGGTCCCCGGTAAAGGGCAGAGCATCTTACAAATGGGGCGCCCTCTGCGCAGCCCTCCGTCTGCCGTTTGCGGGCAGCAAAAAAAGAAGCCGCTTTTTTAGCGGCTTCTTTTTTTATAATGACCTTTTGCAGGGGCGGACCTGTGCGCAGGCGAAAGGCCGGGACCTTCCGGCTCTATTCGTTCGGTTGAAAATAAGCCTCGCAATTTGCCTGGGCCTGGCGCAAAGCATCCTCGGCACCGATCTCACCCAACAGCGCCTGGCGCACGCAGGAGGCGATGATGTTTTCCATCTGAAGCTCACTGAAGTTGCTGTAATAACTGCTGTTTCCCCGCCGGCGGGCACTGGGGAAGCTGCGGCGCGCCGTGGAAAGCCAGGGATACCGCTCATTGATGTCCCGATTCCCATAAGCGGAGCGGCAGGGGGAAAGACCGCCCAGGGTGGTAAAGACCGGGGCGACCAGGTCCGAATACAGCCAGGACAGGAAGGCGCATGCGGTCTCCGGGTGTGCGCAGTCCCGTGTAATGCCGACCACGCCGCCGCCCAGCAGGGGCACGCCGCCGGGGACCGGTGCAAACCCCAGCTTTCCGGCAATGCTGGACATCTTGGAATTCAAGATGTGGGAGGCGTAGTTGATAAACACCACCGTCATGGCGGCGGAGCCGTCGGCAAACCCCTCCAGCACGTTTTTCCACACATCATGCACGATGCGATCCGAGCAGGAATACGTTTCCTGATAGTTTTTCAGCGCGGAAAGCGCCTGCGGCGTATGGATGGTGATCCGCCCGCGGCTGTCCAGCAGGTCGCCGCCCGCCTCAAAAAGACGCGGCATAAACTCGCTGGGGCTCGTGACCACATTTCCTCCGGCAACGGCGGAGCCGTACTGGATGGGTGAGGCCGGATTGCGGCTGCGGGTGAAAAATCCGGCAATACGGTTGTATTCGCCAAAGCTCTCCGGGACTTTCAGCTCTTTGCGGTAGGCCTCAAAGTACATCCGCTTATAGGTGGGGTCGGTAAACAGGTCCCGGCGGTAAAACATCAGCTGCGTGCTGGGGTCATAGGGCACGCAATACCGTGTGCCATGGGAGACCGTATAGTTCTCGCCCAGCTCCGGAATGACCTTCGACAAAAGGCCGTCCCAGTCAAAGGGGATCTGGTCCAGCGGGCGGAACAGGCGCTCTGCCAGCTCATCCATCCAGGCCACATCCATTCGGATCAGGTCATAGCGGCTGCGGGAAGGCGTTTGGAGCACATCATAAACATCCCGCAACGACGGAAGCACCGTCAATTCCAGATGAATGCCCGTGGTTTTTTCCAGGTGCGGCAGCAGATTGGAAAGTGCCTCCGTGGACGGGGAAGCCATGGTCAGCATCCGCAGGCACTGCTCAGACAGCGCCGGCACGGAAACGGGGGCGCGGAACCCGTCATTTTTCATATGGAGCTGCGGCGGAAGCGGAGTCTCTTTATCCAGACGGCTGCAAAGGGTCTTGACGATCCGGTGCGCCAGCCGCTTATAGTCCAGCTCGTAGACCAGCGCGCCGGGGGCTGTCACGGCGGAACGGATCGACTGGGTAATCAGCCGGGGGCAGGGATGGCGGCTGGCATAGGCGGACGCCGCCCGCAGCGCCGCCTCCCGCCGCACATCCGTGCAGGCGATAAAATCGTATGCGGTGTCCGGATCAAAAAATTCAAACGCCCGCAAGTCGATCTGGTGGTTGGGGCAGCCAACGACCTGAACGGAGGGGTCCCCGGCAGGATAGACCGTCTGAAATCCTTTCAGAAACAAAGCGGCGTCCGTCACGGGATTCGTTTCCATAAAGAGGCCCACACGGCCGGTACAGTGCTGCCGGAGGTACTGTCCGATCTCCCGCCCCGCCCGCTCCGGATCAAATCCCGCACACATCACATCCGTACAGGCACAGCCGGTCCGCTGCAAAAACACCAGCGGAAGATCTGCGGTCTCCGCCCGATACCGGTCCACCGCATCCGCCAGACAGGAACTGGTGATCACGGCGCTGACGCGGGCGTTCAGCGCATCGGACAGCATGGACAGCTCCGTGGTCTCCATGGAGTGGGTGGAAAAGAGCTGCACGGCATACCCTCTTTGCACAAACTCGCTTTGAAACACTTCGTACATGGCGGCATACCGAATATCCTCGATGCCCGGCAGCAGCACGGCGATGGTCCGGTCCTTGCCCTGGCGCAGGCTCTGGGCTTTGGCATTCACCTTGTATCCCAGCTTCTCCGCCGCCTGCCAGACCAGGCGAATCTTTTCCACACTGACATTGCCCCGGCCGTTGATCACATTGGAAACCGTGCCGTGGGAAACCCCGGCCTCCCGGGCGATATCCTTGATCGTGGGCATTCTGCCACCTCCCCGCATCATGAACTTTGTATTTATTTTACTATTTCGGGCAGCCGCTGGCAAGTCCAAGCCCCCCTCCCGTGCCGTTGTTGTTTTTGTATAGTTTTTGCGTATCTTTTCTATTCATTTTGTAAAAATCGCAGAGATCCTATGTAAAATTTACGGAAAATAAATTGACACGTTCCAATTTTAGTGCTACCGTAACATTAAAAGGGACCATCCCTGTCGTGTCCCACAAGGGGTAATTGAATGAAAAGGAGATGTCACCTATGAAAAAGTTCTTCAGCATGGCTCTTGCAGCACTCATGTGTCTTTCCCTTCTGGCCGGCTGCGGCTCCAGCGAGGAAGGCACCCCCTCCGGTGAGGAAGGCGGTTCCGAAACCGGCGGCAAACTGATCGTCTACTCCGCGCTGAACGAAGACAACACGATTGCTCTTGCCGAGCAGTTCAAGAAGGACACCGGCATTGAGATCGAGTACATCTCCCTGGGCGGCGGCGACGCCGTGGCCCGTGTACAGGCGGAGATGGACAATCCCCAGGCGGATTTCCTGGTGGGCGGCTCCGTGGATCTGTACGGCTCCCTGGCCGAGGCCGGCGCCTTCCTGGAATATGACTCCCCCAACAACGACGATCTGGACGAGCGCTTCAACGATCCCAACCACATGTGGCAGGGATGGTACATGGGCGTTCTGAGCATCATCATCAACGAAGAGCGCTTCGAAGAGGAGCTGGCGCCCAAGGGCGTGGCTCTGCCGGAGACCTGGGACGACCTGCTGGACCCCAACTATAAGGACGTGTTCGTCTGGTCCAACCCCACCACCGCCGGCGGCGCCTACATCGCCACCGCCTGCCAGATCTTCCGTCTGGGTGAGGATGGCGCTTGGGAGTATCTGAAAGAGCTGGACAAGAACGTCCATCACTACTATCAGGGCGCCGGCGACGTCATCAGCCCCGTTGCCACCGGTGAATTCATCGCCTCCATTGCCTGGGCCCACGACAGCTTCAAGACCCAGCAGGAGGGCTATCCCCTCAAGCTGATCATCCCCAAGCAGACCGCTTATGAGATCGGCGGCGCCGCCATCATCAACGGCGGTCCCAACACCGAAAACGCCAAGATCTTCATGGACTGGCTGCTGACCAAGGAGGCCCAGGAGCTGAGCGTGGCGACCTCCTACCGCTATCCCGTCCGCACGGATGTGGCCGCCCCCGAGGGACTGCCCTCTCTGGACGAGGTGGATCTGGTGGACTACGACCGCGATGAGGCCACCGCTATGAAGGAAGCCGTTCTGGAGAAGTTTGAATCTGAAATCATGTCCAACCGCACCTGACACCACGAAGTGAAAAGTGCCTGCCTGTTTTGCAGGCAGGCACTTTTCGTATGTTTTTAAAAAAACAAGAAGGAGGTATCCGCCCATGGCCGTTGGAACTTCCGCGCGGGAGTCATTCAAAGAGATGAAGCGGCTGAAAAACGAGCCGCTTTTGCTGGTGGCGATCATTGCCATCATCCTGTTTGTGGGACTCTTCGTGGTATATCCGGTGATCCGGGTCATTCTCTTCCCGGACGCGGAAACCTATATGGAGCTGTTCAAACGGCCCCGCTGGTTTACCGCCATTAAAAACAGCCTTTTCATGACGCTGATCTCCACCCTCTCCTGCACGGCTGTGGCGTTTTTGTTTGCCTACGTCATCGCCCGGCTGGATGTCCCCTGCAAAAAGCTCTTTCGCTTTATCACGCTGCTGCCCATCGTCTCCCCGCCCTTTATCGTGGCCCTGAGCTATATCCTGCTCTTCGGCGTCCAGGGCATCATCACCAAGGGACTGCTGGGCCTGCATGTGGATATCTACGGCCGTCTGGGCCTTTGGATCGTGCAGACCGTCACCTTTTTCCCCTACGCCTATTCGGTCATCTACGGCGTAATCCGGGGCATCTCCACCAACCTGGAGTATGCGGCCTACAACATGGGCGCCAGCCGCTGGCAGGTGTTCCGGGACGTCTTTTGGCCGCTGTGCCGCCCGGGTGTGGCCGGCGGCGCCCTGATCGCCGCCATCAATGTGCTGACGGATTTCGGCAACCCCATCATGATCGGCGGTGACCTGGCGCTGCTGCCTACGGAGGCATACATGCAGATCAACGGCTGGTACGACATGAGCACCGCCTCCGTTCTGGCGGTGGCGCTGCTGATCCCGGCGGTGACCCTGTTTTTGGTGAACCGCTTCTGGGTGGGGCGCCGGTCTTATGTCACCATTACCGGCAAGGAGATCTCCCTCAACCCCTTCCCGGTCCCCAAATGGGTCAAGTGGACGCTGTTCTCCCTGACCATGCTGGTCTCCCTGTTCGTCCTGCTGGTCTACGGCACCCTCTTTTACGGCGCCTTCACCAAGACCTGGGGCTATGACTGGTCCTTCACCTGGGAGAACCTGCAATACGTCTTTTTGAAGGGCAAGCAGATCTGGAACTCCATCCGCTATGCCTTCTTGTCCTCGGTGGGCGCCGCCTTCCTGGCCATGGTGCTGGCCTACATCGTGCAGAAAAAGCAGGTGGGACTCAACCGTTTCCTGGACTTCCTGGCTATTCTGCCCGGCGCCATCCCCGGCATGTTCCTGGGCATCGGCTTCGTCATGGCCTTCAACGGCGGCTGGCTGTCCCTCACCGGCACCAGCGCTATCATGGTCCTGGCGCTGCTGTTTTGGAACCTGCCCACCTGTTACAGCGCCGCCACCGCCGGCCTGCAGCAGATCGGCGCCTCTGTGGAGGACGCAGCCCTGAACCTGGGCGCCAACAGCTTCCGTTCCTTCAAGGACGTGATCATCCCTCTGCTGAAAGCGCCCTTCCTCTCCGGCTTCGTTCTCTCCTTCCTGCGGTCCGTCACCTGCCTGAGCGTGGTCATTTTCCTCTACGCGCCCTCCACCACCGTGGGCACCATCTCGGTCATGGTGCTGGTGCAGAGCGGACAGTGGGGCGAAGCCGCGGCCTTCACCGTGGTCCTGATCACCATCGCGTTTACCGTGCTGCGGCTGGCCCAGTGGATCCTGGGCCGCCAGGGCATCAAGCTGGAATTGTAAAGGGGAGGAGACTCTGATGGACGCTTACATCGAATTTAAAAACGTTGTCAAAAAGTTTGACGATTTTGTGGCACTGGACCACGTATCCCTGCAAATCCCCAAGGGCGCCTTCGTGACGCTGCTGGGTCCCTCCGGCTGCGGCAAGACCACCCTCATGCGGCAGCTGGCCGGCTTTTCCGAGCCGGAGGAGGGCGACGTGCTGGTGGGCGGAAAGCGGATGAACGGCCTGCCGCCCTTCAAACGGAACACGCCGCTGGTATTCCAGGAATACGCGCTCTTCCCCCATATGACGGTCTATGAGAACATCTCCTACGGGCTCAAGCTGCAGAAAATGCCCAAGGAGGAGAAGGACCGCCGGGTGGCCGAAATGTTGGAAATGTTCAACCTGCAGGGCCTTGACGGCCGGTTCCCCAAGCAGCTCTCCGGCGGACAGCAGCAGCGGGTGGCCTTTGCCCGTGCCCTTGTGATGGGGCAGGAGATCCTGCTTTTGGACGAGCCCCTCAGCAACCTGGACGCCAAGCTGCGGGTGGATGTGCGGACGGAGCTGCGTCAGATCCAGCAGAAGCTGGGCATCACCACTATTTACGTCACCCACGATCAGGACGAGGCACTGTCCATGTCCGATATCATCGCCGTCATGCGCAAGGGCCGCATCGAGCAGGTGGGCACCCCCTGGGAGATCTACTTCCGCCCGGCCAACCGCTTTGTGGCGGACTTCGTGGGCACGGTGAACTTCCTGGCGGGCCGCGCACGGCGCACGGCGGACGGCCTGTCCGTGGAGCACGCCGGTATGCATCTGCGGGTGGAGGACGCCCCCGTGCAGGACGGGGAGCAGGTCACCCTGGTGGTCCGGCCGGAGTGCATCCGGCTCCTTCGCGCCGGCGAAACCGCACCGGACGGCGCCGCGCTTTCCGGCACCATTGAAAATTACAGCTTCCTGGGCCGCATGATCCGCTATTGGGTGCGCGTCGGAGAGGAGGTATTCATCATCGACGACGCCAATGTGGATCTGACCGGCGCCAGGTCCGGCCAGGTGCAGCTGTGCCTGGACACCCACAAACTCCACATATTGAAAGACGGTGGTATGGATGCTGCTGGTTGATTTTATCAACGTAGGCTACGGAGACGCCATTCTTGTCAGGGATACAGACGCCGCCTTTTCCATGCTGGTGGACTGCGGAGATATAACCGTTGGTGACATTGCCCCCGGCTCCAGACGGATCACCGCGGCGGACTTTCTGCGGCAGGAGGGCATCCAGACTCTGGATCTGCTGGTGCTGACCCACCTGCACCGGGACCACAGCGGAGGACTGACGCAGCTGCTGGAGGCAGTCCGCGTGAAGGAATTCTGGTGCAGCTACCTGCCTGGGCACGCATACTGGGGCAGACAGGTTCCCGTGGAGAGGCACTTCTCCGCCGGTGCACGGTGTCTGCTGGAATCGATGAACATTTACCTGTCGGCCCTAAAGACCATGGAAGCGCAGGGTACCGCCTTCCGGCTGATCGAGCACTCCCTTCTCCCCCTGGATCTGACTCCCGCCCTCCGTGCGGAGGTCTATCTGGAGGACCGGTCGCTGTTCCGGCGACAGTGGGAGATCTGGCAGAATGTGCTCGATGGCGCCGCCGACGGCACGCAGCTGGATGAACTGGACGGCTTCATCAACAACACCAGCATCCGCATGCGCCTTGTCTGCGGAAACACTTCCGTGGAACTTCCGGGGGATGTTTACGCGGCCTGCTGGGAAAAGCACGACCTCTCCCCCTGCACCATCATGAAGCTGCCCCACCACGGCCATCGGGATTCCATCACGCCAAAGCTTCTGGAGATGCTCTCCCCCCAGCACGTGGTCATCTCCGTATCCAATTCCCGCACGGATGACTGCCCGTCCAGCAGCGCATTGGAAGCAGTTCTGGCCCGAGGCTGCAAACTGCATATTACGGACGCTGTAAAAAAAGGAATCGTTTCTTCCCCCGCCCACACTTCTGTGCACTTCTCGGCAGAAACTTGAAGCAAATTCAGGAAAAAGCGAGGAGGATCCCCATGAAACGTGTATGCTGTTGGGCGCTCGCACTCCTCCTGTGCATGAAAGGACCAAACCTCCGGTAATGACTCCGCAGGAGCGCTGACAGCCGTTTTGGCCCCCGGGGAAATCCTCGTCTGGGCAGATCAGCCCACGTCTACCGGCGAGGCACGGGTCCCGGCAGTGATCGAAATGCAGTAACCAAAAGCCATGGAGGCACAAATGTGCCCCCATGGCTTTTTCATGCGCAAAATTCAAATTTTAAGTTCCTGATTTTTTATAAAATCAGGAACTTTTTGCTGGAGACTACTGGACTCAAACCAATGACCTCCCGTTGACATTCGGATATTGGTCAGCGTATTGGTCGGAGAAAAAGCGGAAATTTAAAGCAAATTTTTTCTTGGCGAGTAAAGAAAAGAACCTGATTTCTTGCGAAATCAGGTTCTTTTTGGTGGAGACTACTGGACTCGAACCAGTGACCTCCTGCGTGTGAAGCAGGCGCTC